>CAKQTF010000007.1 GCA_934276695.1 uncultured Spirochaetales bacterium | reverse complement strand
GGATTGCATGCATGCGCGATTGCAATAACGACTCTCTGCTTCATTCCGCCTGAGAACTGATGAGGGAATTCGCCGGATCTCTCACGAGGGATTCCGACCATCTCAAGCATATCGCCAGCCTTCTCCTGAAGCTCATTCTTCTTCATTGAAGGATTGTGGGACTGGATAACCTCCTCAATCTGCTCTCCTACAGTAAGGACAGGGTTAAGGCTTGTCATAGGATCCTGGAAGATCATCGAGATCTCCTTACCCCTGACTTTCCTGATCTCCGAATCATTCATCTTAAGGAGATCCTTGCCTTCATAGAGGATCTCTCCTGAGCGTATCTTTCCTGGAGGTGATGGGATAAGACGCATTATCCCGCGTGCAAGTGTTGTCTTGCCTGCTCCTGTCTCACCGACAAGGCCTAGAGTCTTTCCGACAGACAGCTTAAGCGACACTCCATTGAGAGCCTCAACAATGCCATCCTCTGTCTCATAGCTTATATTCAGATCCTTTATCTCAAGTAATGTTTCTGCCATCGTCTCCCTCCTTAGTCCTTAAGCCTTGGGTCAAGGGCATCCCTGAGACCATCACCCATGACATTCAGGGCAAGAATCGTGAGCATGATGCCAAGCCCTGGGATAACTGTGATATGCCAGCCTTCACGTATGTATGAACGTGCACTTGAGAGCATTGAGCCCCACTCTGGCGTAGGAGGCTGGATTCCGAGGCCGAGGAATGAAAGACCTGCAATAGAGAGTATTGCACCTGCGACGCCAAGAGTAGCCTGGACGATGAGCGGTGCCATCGAATTCGGGATTATGTATTTGAATATGATCCTGAAATCACTTGCTCCGACAGCCTTTGCAGCCTCTATGTATTCCTGGTCCTTCACAGTGAGGACTGATGCTCTGACAGTTCTCGCGAATGTCGGGACATAGCTTATGGAGATTGCTATGAGCACATTCACAAGGCTTGTGCCAAGAGCTGCAACAATAGCTGTTGCAAGAAGCATCGATGGGATTGCAAGAAGGATATCCATGAAGCGCATGATCACGTTATCCGTTACCTTTCCATAGTATCCTGCAATAGAGCCGAATATGCCACCGACAATCACAGAGAAGAATATCGCAAAGACTCCCATGAAGAGCGAGTAGCGCACAGCCCAGAGCATTCTCAGGAATATATCACGCCCGAATTCATCAAGGCCAAAGATATGCTCCCTGCTCGGTCCCTGGAGACGCATGCGGAGGTTCTGCTTGATCACGTGTGCATTATAGAACGACTTATCTGTCACTAAGTCTATAACTATTGTTGTTATTGCAATCACAAGAAGAAGCAATATGAATGCCATTCCTACAAGTGCAAGCTTATTTTTTCTGAACCTTCTCCAGGTCTCAGCCCAGAGACCACGGCGCTTAGGTGCTTTATCACTCATACCTTAATCCTCCTGGCTTTAAAGCCTGCTTTCTTGTACTGTCCCTTGATTCTAGGATCGATGAATGCATAGACAAGGTCTACAATGAGATTCACAAGAGAGAACATGATTGCAAGGAATATTGTTGCACCCATTACCATAGGAATATCCTTACTGTTGATTGAATCAACCATGAGACGGCCAAGGCCAGGCCATGAGAATACAGTCTCTGTGAGCATTGCACCACCAAGGAGCTGTCCGAACTGAAGGCCTACAGCAGTCACAATAGGGATCATTGCATTCTTCAGCATATGACGGAAAGTCACCTGCTTCTCGCTTATTCCCTTAGCTCTTGCAGTTGAGATGTAATCCTGCCTGATCACCTCAAGCATCGATGACCTTGTCATCCTGACTACAGTCGCAGCTGAACCAGTGCCAAGCGTGAGAGCCGGAAGCACTATCGAACGCAGAAGACCAACAAAGCCGGTCCCCATTCCCTGGCTAGGAAGCCAGCCGAGCTTCAGGGCAAAGAGAAGCGAAAGGAGAAGCCCCAGCCAGAAGTTCGGCATCGATACGCCAATCAGGGAAAGGACCATAGATGTATTATCCAGGGCTGTATACTGCTTCTTCGCAGATATTATGCCTACCGGTATTCCTATGATCAGGGCTACGAAGATTCCAGCAACAGCAAGCACAGCTGTATTAGGGAACTTATCAATCACCTGGTCCCAGACACTCAGCTGGTTCTTATAGGACTGGCCAAGGTCTCCATGGAGCATATCCCAGATGTAGTTGAAATATCTTACGAGAAGCGGCTTATCAAGGCCAAGCTCTATCCTCTTTGCTGCCAAGGCCTCTGCGGAGGCCTGATCACCAAGAATAATTGCAGCAGGATCTCCCGGAGTCAGGTTCATTATGAAGAACACAATGAATGTAACACCAAGAAGAATCGGAATCATGAGAAGAAGTCTTTTAACGATATACTTCCACATTATATTCCTCCATATGTATATTCATGCAATAATTATGCACACAATACTAAAGAAATAAGACTACCCTATCAATAGGATTTAAGGCGTAAATATAATTTTTTGCTTGATAAATCAGAATTTAATGCATATAATTTCAGTTTGTTTTGACTAACTGCATTAATTTTTAACTTCTGCAAGCAGTTTTATGTATTCATTCTCAGCATCTTCGGTATCTTCACTCCTCCCCTTTGCCATCTTCTCATAGCTGTAGAAGAAGACAAGAGCATCAAATAGAGCGAAGAACGGCACATATGATGTTGTCAGTCCCTTCATCTCAGGAAGGCCTGGGCATATGAAGCTCACTGTGCTGAGAGGGACAAGCGGGGAGCTTCCGTCATCAGTGAATGATATAATCGGTATCATGCGCTTGCTGCATAGCCCGGTAAGCGCAACCGTGGAGGCACCATATGGCGGGGTTGCGATGCTTATCAGGAGTGTATCATCTGGATCTGATGCGATAATACGCTCAATTGTCTGATGGACATCAGAGAGATCAAGCACATTCATCTCCGCTCCGATGGAAAGAAACCTGTAGCTCAGATACTGCGCTGCAATGCGGCTGGCATTATGGGCAGCTACAAAGATCCGCGTCTTGCTCCCGATAAGAGATGCAGCCTCAATAAGCTTATCCGATGATGTATTTGCAAAAGCGCTGTCAATGCTCCCGCGCTCGGATTCATAGATCTTCTTGCATAGCGAATATGCATCAGATGAGGAAGACGCGATATTGATCCGCTCAAGCGGTCTCGACCACTCGAGGACATAGGCCTGAAGGGCCTTGCGGAAATCCGCGAAGCTCCCATAGCCCAGGCTTTTGCAATAAGCCATCAGAGTGACATCCGTGCAGCCTGCTCTCTCTGCGAATTCACGGATAGACAGAAAGCAGCAGGATGCAGGATCCGACAGGATAAAGTCGGATATCCGCCGTCTGGTGGTGTTCATATCCTGATAGGAATCCCTTATCCTGTCTATTGGGTCCATCATCTTATTTGTAGTCCCTGTATCTTCCGGTGATGATGGCTGTGACCAGTATGATATGCATCACATCCCTGAATGATTCAGACTCATATGCAATAGTGCGGCCTGCCGGTCTTGTGACTACAGGAATCATCTCCACAGCATCAGCCATAACAGTCGTAGCAAGATCCATCTCAAGCCTGATCGGAGATGCAGCATTGACTAGAGGAAGATCCTTTGCCCTGCATCTCTCCACAGCTCTCCTTGTGCCTTCCCTGAACTTCTTCTCAAGTGCTGATGGGCTGTAAAGCTTAGCAGCAAAGCGTCCAAGACCTTCCTTTGTGCGGACGAACTCAGGCTTAAGTGCTGTATGGCTGAGCTCTTCCTCAAGGATGTCATCACCAGCTACGAACGCAAGAGGCACACCAAGTGATGCTGCATAATAGCTGTTGAGCTCAACTTCTCCCATATAGTCGCCATTGATCCTGATATTATACAGGCCTGCTGCGCTGTATGAATGATCCATCAGAGCATACTTCGCACCGATCATCCCATGATAGCCGACAAGCATCAGCATATCATACGATGAATCAAGAGTTGCAAGCATGTAATCCTGCCTAGGATATCCTGAGATCATAGTGATCCTCGGATCATCATAAACACCATATGGAAGATTCTCACCCCTTGCATGTGAGTCGCATAGGGTTATCTCCTCAATCTCCGGAGCTGACTTGAAAAGCTCATCGATAATCCAATTGAGCTCTCTTATATATGCCTTACCTGCTGCAGATGGATCATTTGACATCTCCTCCCAGCTTGTAAGCCCTGAAAGACCTTCTGTATCAAGGCTAATGAAAACTTTCTTCATATAAAATGAATCTCCTATAAATACTCTATCTACAATAAACCTTTGACTTTGAAAAATGCAACAAGGTTATCAGCATGCGTGCTCATGCTATTTGACTACCGAATGCAATTCAGAGTAGAATCTGCAGTATAGTGAGATGGCCGAGAGGTCGAAGGCGGACGACTCGAAATCGTCTAGAGCGCCAAAAGCGTTCTCAGGGGTTCAAATCCCCTTCTCACTGAAACTATTAAAGCAGCAGGCCTCTTCCTTCGGATACAATTGACAGATTGCTTCTCATTGTTCAGCAATCGACTCAGACCAACTAAGGGGAAGCTACAGAAAAATGATTTACAGCAGCTGTAATCTCATTCAGCTTTGATATTCTCTATCGCATAAAGAGGCAGATTCAGAAGCCAGTCATCCTTTTTATAATCAGCCATTGAAGTACGGATAGACAGCTCAGGGTTAAACCTCTCCCGATATGTCTTGAGGCTCTTGGCTTTGAGGTTAATCTCAGCCTTCACTTCAACAGGGACAATACGATCCCCAGTATCAACAACAAAACCAATCTCGCAGGAGCTTCTATCGTTGGTATAATAGTAAATGCCTAAATCCTCAATTGCTTTCAATTGCTGGCAAACATACTGCTCAGTCAGTGCCCCTTTGAATTCAGTGAAGAAGCTATCACCATCAAGCAGAATATGCTGACTAATCCCTGTCATACAGCCTAAGAGACCAACATCAACTGCAAACAACTTGAATGCTTTGGGATCCTCATAAGCTTTCAATGGAATGCCAGATGCATTAACACGGCTGATTTTATGCACAAGCCCACAATCAGAAAGCCACATAATGGCAGTCTCATATTCTCTTGCTCTGCCACCCTCTCGGACAAGTCCATATATAAACTTCTTATTCTCCTTCGCAAGCTGTGATGGAATACTATTCCAAAGCAAACGGATTTTAGGGACAATCCCGATTGGAGCATGCTTAGAAAAATCCTGCTCATAAGCATCAACGATTCTCTTCTGAATCTCACGGACCTCATTGAAGTCTTTGTTTTCTGCAAAATCCTGCACAGCCTCAGGCATGCCACCTACAAAATAATACTGTTTCAGTGCATCGATATAAATCTGTTTAAAACTTGTAATCATTTCGTAATTACGCATTTTAAGAAGCTCTGCAAAGCGTTTATTGCCGGTTGCCATTAAAAACTCACTGAAAGAGAGTGGATAGAGTTTTAAGAAATTGACCTTGCCTACAGGAAATGACGTTCCATGATGCAAGGCTATTCCCAGAAGAGAACCCGCGCATACAATATGATACTCTGGCGCATTCTCATAAAAATACTTAAGAGAAGCAAGTGCTCTCGGTACTTCCTGTATCTCATCAAAAATAAGCAGTGTACTGTCCGGAAGAATCTTATGCCCTATATATAATTCCAATCCCAGGATCAGACGATCCGTATTTAAATCAGCAGCAAACAGTTCCGCTATCACAGAATTTGAATCGAAGTTGATATATACAGTATCTTCATATGCTTGTTTACCGAACTCCTTCATCAGCCAGGTCTTGCCAACCTGCCTCGCACCCTCAATAATCAACGGCTTTCGATTCTTGCTGTTCTTCCATCTGTATAATTTCTCAATCGCAATTCTGTAAATACTGTGCCTCCATACTATAGTATATTACAACATGCCAAAAAATACAGCGAATATTTGGATATATGATCCACTTTTTACATGGAATATTGTGATTGGACAGCTATTAATCAAAGCATTTCATAACTCCACGTTTTCTATACTATTGTTTTATACAGTTTCCGCAGTTTTTATCAAATACTATATTTCTAATTACAATTCTTCAGTCTAATAACCAACAGCATGCCTATGATATTCGGAGCAGTAGAGACGACATACATGCTTATGCTTATCCTGCTATCAGATAAGGCATAAAAAAGGGAGCCCTATCCCTAAGGCTCCCAGCGTAAAACAACATTATTTCTTCTTGCCAAGGCTATCTGCAAGCTTTGTGATATTCTCACAGGCTGCGCTGTTGCCACACCCGGAGCAGGCTCCGCCGCATGATCCTCCGCAGCTATGCCTGCCGCTCTTCTTATCCCGGATCATCTTCCGGATCACAAGAGCTACAACAGCAATCAGAATAGCCAGAACAATAAAAGTACCTAGATTCATTTAGTCCCTTACTCAGTTTGCAGCGCTTCTGAGCATGTTCTTACCAGAGCCTGCATACTTATCCTTTCTGACCAGAAGATAAACAAGAGCAGCCGCAGCGGCAAGTCCAACGATG
Source organism: uncultured Spirochaetales bacterium (assembly GCA_934276695.1). Lineage (GTDB taxonomy): Bacteria > Spirochaetota > Spirochaetia > Sphaerochaetales > Sphaerochaetaceae > Ornithospirochaeta. The sequence goes on along the minus strand of CAKQTF010000007.1, from coordinate 12,369 downwards.
AAGCCGAATACATTGCCATTACCTGCAAACATCGATCCGATCTGATAGATTATAAGAGAGACAACATAAGCGAATCCGCACTGGTATCCTACTGCAGCCCAGAACCACTTTGTACTGTTCATCTCTCTCTTGATTGCACCCATTGCTGCGAAGCAAGGAGCACAGAGAAGGTTGAATACCAGGAATGAATAGCCTGAGAGTGCTGAATAGAACTCTCTCATTGTTCCCCAGATCTCTGCTCCATCCTCTGCAACCTCTGCAAATCCGAAGAGGATACCGAAAGTCGATACGACATTCTCCTTTGCGATAAGGCCTGTGATTGTTGCAACAGCTGCCTGCCAGAAACCCCATCCAAGAGGAGCGAAGATCCAGCAGATTGCTGATCCGATCTTAGCAAGGATAGAATTATTGAGATCCTCAACCATTCCGAATCCGCCATTCTCGAATCCGAATGCCTGCAGGAACCAGAGAAGTATTGCAGAAAGCAGGATGACTGTACCAGCCTTCTTTATGAAGGACCATGCCCTTTCCCACATTGATCTCAGGATAGAGCCGACAGTCGGCCAGTGGTAAGCAGGAAGTTCCATTACAAATGGAGCAGGATCACCTGCGAAGAGCTTTGTCTTCTTGAGAATGATTCCGGAGATGATGATAGCTGCGATTCCTACAAAGTATGCAGAAGGAGCAACCCACCATGCGCCATCAAAGAGAGCACCTGCGATCAGAGCAATGATAGGGAGCTTAGCACCACAAGGAATGAAGGTTGTTGTCATGATAGTCATACGCCTATCTCTCTCATTCTCAATTGTTCTGCTTGCCATGATTCCAGGAACACCGCAGCCTGTGCCAATGAGCATAGGAATGAATGATTTTCCTGAGAGTCCGAACTTCCTGAAGATCCTGTCCATGATGAATGCAACACGTGCCATGTAACCGCAGCCTTCAAGGAATGCAAGGAACAGGAATAGCACGAGCATCTGAGGAACGAAGCCGAGGACAGCACCGACACCGCCTACGATTCCATCAAGGATAAGGCCCTTAAGCCAGTCAGCGCATCCGATTGCATCAAGCCCGCTCTCAACAAGGACAGGAATGCCAGGGACCTCAAGGCCAAAGAAGGACCATGAATCACCGAAGAGGCCATCATTTGTCCAGTCTGTGAGCCATCCGCCTACTGTTGAAACTGAAACATAATAAACAAGGAACATCACTACGGCAAATATCGGGAGTGCTGCCCACCTGTTTGTCACGACCTTATCAATCTTATCTGATACAGAGAGGCCTTTCGATCTCTTCTTATAGCAGCCTTTGATTATTGATCCGATGTATACATAACGCTCGTTTGTTATGATTGACTCTGCGTCATCATCAAGCTCCTTCTCAGCAGCCTCTATGTCCTTCTCAATATGAGAGAGCACATCCTTGCTGATCGAAAGGGACTCCAGGACCTTCTCATCGCGCTCGAAGATCTTGATTGCATACCATCTCTGCTGCTCTTCCGGAAGATCATGCAGCGCAGCTTCCTCGATATGTGCAATTGCATGCTCCACAACACCGGAGAATGAATGCATCGGGACTGTCTTGCCATTCTTAGCTGCATTGAGAGCAGCCTCTGCAGCATCCATTACACCATCACCCTTCAGTGCGGATATCTCAATGACCTTAACGCCAAGCTCACGGGACAGCTCTGCCAGATTGATCTTATCGCCATTCTTCTTCACGACATCCATCATGTTGATTGCGACAACCACTGGGATGCCAAGCTCTGTGAGCTGTGTTGTCAGATAAAGGTTTCTCTCCAGGTTGGTTCCATCAACAATATTGAGTATTGCATCCGGTCTCTCCTTCACAAGGTAGTTCCTTGCCACTACTTCCTCGAGCGTGTATGGGGAGAGGGAGTAAATGCCAGGGAGGTCCATGATCACGACATCCTTATGTCCTTTAAGCTTGCCTTCCTTCTTCTCAACTGTTACGCCTGGCCAGTTTCCGACATACTGATTGGAACCTGTAAGTGCATTGAAGAGCGTTGTCTTACCTGCATTCGGGTTACCTGCTAATGCGATTTTGATTTCCATCTATCTATCCTTCCTTAAATCACTCAACATCAATCATCTGGGCATCGGCCTTTCTCACAGAAAGCTCATAGCCTCTGACAGTAAGCTCGATAGGATCCCCAAGCGGTGCGACCTTCCTCACGTGGATCTCAACGCCCTTCGTTATTCCCATGTCCATGATTCTGCGCTTAGTCGCGCCCTCTCCATTGAGTCTTACAACCCTGCAATTCTCTCCGACCTTAACATCCTTAAGTGTCTTCATCTATTTCTCCTTACCTTTCAGACCATGATCCTTGCTGCCATTTCCTTTGAAATAGCCACTCTTGAGTCCTTGACATTGACAATCAGATTCCCACCGATCTCATTTATGATCGATACCATCCCTCCTGGAACGAATCCCATATCCGCAAGATGGATCTTCACTTCCTGGGATCCGCCGACCTTCTTGATAAGCAGCTGCTCTCCTGGATTTGCTAGTGTAATAGGCATCAATTGACAAACTCCTTAGTTAGCATATTCTAACTAAATCATTAGTTAGCACTTTCTAACCAAGTTAGTCAATACTATCACCAACATGAAGGAAAATAATCCTTTAATTTGATTTTATTTGTTTTTATGGTTACCTTTTGTGCTAAGGTAGTATTCATGAAAATACAGGAATCGGCAGAGAATTATCTAGAGACAATACTTATGCTACAGAAAAAGAACAAGACTGTGCGCTCAATCGATATAGTCAATGAGATGCAGTTCTCCAAGCCTTCTGTGAGCATTGCTATGAAGAACCTGCGTGAAGCAGGCTATATAAATATGGATGAGGATGGGCATATCACGCTGCTGCCTCCAGGAGAGGAGATCGCGAACAAGATCTATGAGCGTCATGTGCTCGTATCAAACTGGCTGACAGAGCTCGGAGTGCCAAGGGAGATCGCAACAGAGGATGCATGCAGGATGGAGCATGTGATCTCTGAAGAGACATTCAACGCATTCCGCAGGCTTGCAGCAAAGGAGAAATAACAGAAATGGCAACTGCATCAATGATACTCGGCATAATATCAGTATGTCTGGCTCTCCCTAAGAGCTTCTTCCTTCTTCCAATAGGATTCACATCATTTGTGCTTGCTGTGCTTGCTCTTGTATTCGGGATAGTGAGCCTTAAGAGCGAAGGAAGCAATACAAAGGCAATAACAGGTGTCGTGACATCTGCATCTGCGCTGTTTTTAGGTATCTGCACTGTGATTTTCTATGCAGTACTGTTCTTCTGAGGGAGACTTTACACAGCTTGCATTTTTCAAGTAGAATCAAGCTGTTGATTTGGAGAGGTGTCCGAGTGGTCGAAGGTGCACGATTGGAAGTCGTGTATGGTCAAAAGCCATCGGGGGTTCGAATCCCCCCCTCTCCGGATATATACCCTTATGTAAATATCACACACATCCTACACCAGCATAAAGTCCCCGCATTCACAATTCATTGTATATAGCATTTTACATCAGATGTGTTTCCTCCATCTGCCTGAAATCAAGTCTGGCATTCCTGAGGCCGAAATTTGAGTAATAATATTTCATCGGAGTATTTATATAGCGTTTTCCCTTGATGCCATACCGCCGCACCATACTAATCAAAAACGAATCATCAAGCTGAATTCTGACTATAATAATCATTACTGCATTGTTGATTCTTTCAATAAAGAAGACTTCAGTATGATCCATTAGTGACTCTGAATCTCATATAAAAAAGAAAGCTGCCAGGCAGCTTCCTGACAGCAGCATCTCACGTCCTTTCTGATTATTCAGACTTTTCCTTCACTGCAATCCAGATCTCACAGCGGTAATCAGGATCAGAAGTGTCTTCTGATGGATAAACTTCAAATTCAACATTCTCAGCATATTCATACTGAGTGCTCTGCGGAAAGAACTCAGTGACAATCCTGTTGTATGTCTCTATGAAGGCATCAGGCATCCTGCCACTGCTTGTGAATACTGCATAGGTATTTGCCGGGATAGTCACAATCTCCAGATCATCATCAGCAGGCCTGCCATTATATTCCATTCCGATTCCATAAGGAAACTGATCCGCATTAAGCTCTGATGAGAAGCAGATTCCCAGAAGCCCCTTCATCACCGGCTTCTCAGGCATATATCCGATCAGCCTTCCGATTGTTCCATCTGCAGCGCATTCCTGCCACATTGATGTAATGTCCTCTGCAGCATTTGCTGCCTGAGGCTTTTCAACTCTCCTTCTCCTGCAGATGACATCGAATGCATCCCTCTTCTCAATTCTGTAATCCATCTTATTCCCTCCTGTTAAGGTCAGCTTTATTGATAGAGGGGTGAATATCCTGACACTGCTGCCGTGCTTTGCCTCGCTAGGCGAAATCCCATGGAATCTGGTAAATGCACGTGAAAAGCTCTCCGGCGTATCATATCCGTATTTAAGAGCTATATCGATTATCCTTGCATTTCCCTTGGAAAGCTCCTCACCTGCAAGGGAAAGCCTGCGCATGCGGATATATTCCCCAAGCGTGAAGCCGCACATGATGCTGAACACTCTCTGGAAATGGAATGATGATGAATAAGCCCGCCTTGCAGCCTCATCAGAATCAATTTCATCAGTGATGTTCTCTTCAATATAATCGATTGCCCTCTGTATGCCTGATATCCAGCTCATTACATTCCTTCCTCTATGTGATCACAGTCTACATAACAGCACAATGCATTTCCTGACTTTATATGCTCTATTGTGTCATGGAATCTGATTATATGAATATGCTCTTCATCACAGTCTCCTTTCAGAAAATGAGAAAAATTCATTTTTTGAAATCAGGGAATCAAGAATGAGGACAATAAAAAGAACAGAATATCTGAATAGGTTAATCGCATTAAATGGCACACCAGACATAAAAATCATCACGGGGATCCGCCGTTCTGGGAAATCAGAGCTGATGAAGTCATATATCAGATACCTAAGAGAGAATAAAGAGAATATAAACATTATTTTCATTGATTTCATGGATCTTGCATTTGAGAATCTGAAAGAATACCATGCCCTTCATGATTATGCAGAAGAGCACTATGAAGAAGGGAAAACTAACTATTTATTCATAGATGAAGTTCAGATGTGCCCAGAATTTGAACTGGCAGTCAACAGTATTCACTCAAAAAGGAAATACGATATCTACATAACCGGTTCCAATGCTTTTCTCTTAAGCACGGACCTAGCAACTCTATTCACAGGACGATTCATCGAGCTGCATATATTGCCTTTCAGCTTCAAGGAATACTGTGCATATTATGATGATATAAATGATAGGGATAAGCTTTTTGATGAATATGCTGTCAGAGGCGGATTAGCAGGATCTTATGCCTACAGGACGGAAAAAGACAGGATTAATTATATAAAAGAGGTCTATGAGACGATTGTCACAAGGGATCTTGTACAGAAGTATAACCTAAATGGTACATCTGCGTTGCAGCACCTTAGTGAGTTTCTTATGGATAATATCAGCAATCTGACATCTTCTAACAAAATCAGTCAGGCCCTCACAGCAAACGGAACCCCTTCAAATCATGTAAGCATTGGGAGGTATATCAGATATCTGTGCAATGCATTCATATTCTACAATGTAAGGCGTTATGACATAAAAGGAAAGAAATACCTGGAAAGCTCTGAGAAACTTTATCTATGTGATACAGGAATACGGTATGCAGTCCTTGGCAATCGAAACATGGACTATGGCAGGCTATACGAGAATATGGTCTTAATAGAGCTACTGCGTCGAGGCTATGATGTTCATGTCGGGAAGCTCTACAAAAAAGAAATCGACTTCGTTGCACAGAGAGGAAGCGAGAGGATATACATTCAGGTAAGTGATAACATCTCTGGTGAAGAGACATTCAAACGTGAGTATTCCCCTTTGCTTCAGATCAGGGATGCTTATCCGAAAATGATCATTGCAAGGACAAGACACCCTGAATACAGCTATGAGGGCATCAAAATCCATGATATCGCCGACTGGCTCTCCATGTAATTACAATTTTATCTGATTTTGTGATAATGTTTTCTAAAATTGATTAAACAATTATATTTGTATACAATAGTGAACATTATGAAGAAAGCATCATATAATATACTTCCTGCTACTGAGAAAATACTGAAGACAATGGGTGAACAGATAAAACTTGCGCGCCTTAGGCGAAGCCTATCAGCTGAACTTGTGGCAGAACGTGCAGGAATAAGCAGATCTTCATTATGGAAAGTTGAGAATGGAAGTCCTGCTGTTGCAATGGGAAACTATGCAGCTGTTCTCCACGCCTTAAACAATATGGATAAAGATCTGCTTCTGGTTGCAAAGGACGATGAATTCGGCAGACAGCTGCAGGACCTGAATCTGATTACACGAAAACGTGCTCCAAAGAGGCGTGGATAATGGCAAAAGACCAGAAGACAGTTTTTGTTTATGATGACTTCAGCTCAGACACACCAGTTCTTATGGGAAGGCTCTATGTCAGCACCATCAAAGGAACAGAATCCTATTCTTTTGAATATGATACTGCCTGGCTGAAGAATACAGGACTCACCATGAGCCTAGATCCAGATCTTATGCCATTTCCAGGAAGGCAATATCCTTCAGGCAAGAGCCTCTTCGGGATGTTTTCTGATGCATCTCCTGATCGATGGGGACGTATTCTCATGAATAAGCGAGAGAGAATCAGAGCATCAGAGGAAGGCAGAAAGCCGTCAAAACTATATGATAGTGATTATCTTTTAGGTGTCTATGATGAGACACGAATGGGTGGATTGAGATTTAGAACTGATCCTGCCGGTCCATTCCTTTCTGATGATAAAATTGCAGCAGCTCCGCCATGGACTTCTCTCAGAACATTAGAAGAATCCTCCAGAAAATTCGAAAACGATGAGACCAGTCTATCTGAAAAATGGATAAAACAACTGATAGTACCGGGCTCTTCTCTTGGTGGAGCCAGACCAAAAGCTACAGTAATGGACACAAAAGGACAGCTGTGGATAGCAAAATTCCCATCTAAAAATGATGAGAATAATACTGGAGCCTGGGAAATGACAGTGCATGACTTAGCACTTTTATGCGGACTGAATGTTCCTGATGCGAAACTTGAACGGTTCTCTTCTCTTGGAAGCACTTTTCTAATAAAGCGTTTTGACAGACAAGGCATCAAACGTATACATTTCGCTTCTGCCATGTCTCTTCTTGGAAAGACTGATGGAGCATCAGCCGCAGATGGAAGCAGTTATCTTGATATTGCAGCTTTCATAAAATCTTATGGGATACAACCAAAGAAGGACCTTCTTGAACTATGGAAGAGAATTGTATTCAATATGGCAGTTACAAATACAGATGACCATCTGCGAAATCATGCATTCATACTCAGTGATAAAGGCTGGATGCTCTCTCCATTGTATGATGTCAATCCAGTCCCTTATGGAAATGAGCTATCCCTGAATGTAGATGAAGAGGATAACAGCATTGATATCAAACTGGCAATACAGACAGCAAAACGATTTGAAATCGAAGAATCTAAAGCTAAAGCATATGCCGAAGAAATATTGAAAACCATAAAGGATAACTGGGAGAGATTAGCAGAGTGTCATGGAGTGACTCACAGGCAAATAGAGGAAATGAGACCGGCATTCAATGCTTGTTATGAATATAATGTTTTCTAAAACAAATAAAAACCAATGATTATGTGCATAATAGCAAGCATTATAAAATTTCTCATATTAGTCAGCTCATCATACATTGCTATAATGCCACGCAAGGACCAGTTAATAATATTTGTATATGCAGCTATAGACACGGCAGTAGGATAATACACAAAGATTCTTTCCCATCTATGGAAAACAGCATTCCAATAAGAGCAGACTTCCATGAGTGTTTCAGATTCAGGATTTCCTGCACATCAGCAGATATCTGTTTGCAAATTACCCGCTTTCTAACATACAGGTATTTACCATCACCCATTACCAGCAGTGGAAATACTCCTGCAGATAATATTGCAGGCTTTCCTATGCTGACTATACAAATCAAGGCAGAGATAATCTCTATGGCTTTATCAGCAAGCTAGCTGCGCAAATAGAACTATCTGTTATTATCATCATTAGGCCATGATGAAACGAAATGTATATCCCCATCCTCATCCATCACAGTATTATTGGAAAGACGTGTGATGAAATTGCCATCTGAGTCAATTCCTGTATTCCTAGAAATCCTCGTAATGAAATCACCTTTATCAATATCGAATATCATATCAAGCAATCCCATATAAATCTCCTTATATGTCAATAAGTTATATTCATATAATTCATCTGTCAAGCTTTCGCTGCCAGTATTCCTATTGCCAGAATTACAAGACTTATATTTCCTGTTTTACAAGAAGTATACTACCTATTTTACAAAAACCATGTTATTATTCATCATATGATAACCAGAGATATTTCAGATATCACAATAAGAGCTTTTAGAGAATATCCTATTATCCTCATCCAAGGACCACGCCAGTCCGGCAAGACAACACTCGCAAGGAACCTGTTTCCTGATAAGAAATATATAACACTGGAAGATATTGATAGCAGGACATATGCATCAGAGGATCCAAAAGGCTTCCTAAGCACAATACCTGAAGGTGCAATACTTGATGAAGTACAGCATGTACCATCGTTAATGTCTTATATTCAAGGCATTATCGATGAGAAAAACACACCAGGTATGTTTGTGCTGACTGGCTCAAACAACCTTCTTCTCATGGAAGCTGTCTCCCAGACTCTCTCCGGAAGAATCGCTATACTGACATTGCTACCCCTGTCCATAAAAGAAGAAGCATCTTTTGCTGATAGCTGGAGCACAGAAAAGATAATCATCTCAGGATTCTATCCAAGGCTGATTACATGGGATATGGACAGGCCATATTTTTATTCAAATTACATTAGCACTTACGTTGAAAGAGATGTAAGACAAGTCCTGAAAATAAGGAATATTGATGGCTTCCAGCGCTTTCTGACTGCAATAGCAGAAAGAACGGGGAATATCCTGGACATAAATGCAATAGCTAATGATTCAGGGGTGACATCGAAGACTGTATCGGAATGGCTCTCTATACTGCAGACTTCATATATATGCTTCCTGCTGCATCCTTACGAAAAGACCAGGACAAAACGACTAACAAAAAAACCAAAGCTGTATTTCTATGATACAGGACTAGCCGCTGCTCTTCTGGGGATATCCACGGAAGAAGAGCTCAGAGACAATAGACTGAAAGGTGCACTATTTGAAAACATGGTGATTGCAGATCTTATCAAAAGCTCGCTCAACAGAGCCGCACAGGAAAGATTCATGTTCTACAGGACATCTGATGGATTTGAAATCGATCTAATAATACAGAGAGGAAGGATGCTATATCCCGTAGAGATCAAGGCTGGCCAGACATTCAGTACTAAATGGACTGCAGGAATAAACCTTTTCATGAGGGAGTATCCAGATGAAGCCCAGAATGGAACCATAATCTATGGCGGAGCTGATGATGGCGCATTCAAAGGAATATCAATAAAGGGCTACAGGAAATTCCTGTCTATGCAATGATTAAAAACTGGAGGCCCTAGAGCCTCCATTCTGCTACTATAAGGATTTCTTTTACTTTATCTTCTTTATATATGTAAGAACCTCATCACCATTTATAAGTGTTCCATCTATTCTGAAATCAGATAGAGAATAATCAGGCTCCACACTGCCCTTAGTTCCAAACATACTAAGTTTCCCTGATATTGAATGAGTTCCCAAACCATCGTAAATCTTAAGATCAAACGGAATCCTTACTAACATAGATACAGGCATAAGCCCTCCATTAACCTGGTCTATTACAAATTTCTCATTCAGTGATACACTGATCAGTCCCGAGTAAGCGAATGAACCTATCTGCATCGGCTTCTTAATTTGTACCGAAACTCCTACATCAATGCTCTGAGGAAGATTCCCTTCTCCAGTTGAATAGTCAAGATTCAGTGCCACATTCATATTATTCCCATTAATTGAAACATTTCTCAGTGCATCAAGAACATAGAATGAGAATTCATCACTGCCAAGAATATTCTGTAATGACATTCCTGAGATAGTATCACCTCTAGAATCCTTTGCTATTACTGTAGTCCTATAAGGATCTGTACTGGGCTTTGTCTTATCTGTCTTTATTGATAGTGACGATATCTTACCAAAATCAGCCAGCGTTAAATCAAGATCAAACACAGGATTCTTTATTCCTGTAATGGATCCTTTCACGGTTATCTTCCCAGCTTGTATGCCTTTTCCAAGCGCACTATTAAGATCCTCCTCCGCATAGTCAAGAAAGACATCAGCAATCTGTGGACTGCTACTAGAACCAGAGCCTGATGAAATATTCTCAGCAACGGAATACAGCAAAGCCTTATTCTCGATTGAGAGCGGCTGTGCAGTCTCATTTGAACATGAGATGGCAATAGCCATCACTGCAGACAATAACACCATAACCATAATACTGTGCGTTTTCATTATGATTCCCCTTTATTTTATTTTCTGAATGATATTATACTACCAGAACTATCAGTATATCAAATTATTATCACAAAATATAAACCTATTATTTATATTTTATAATAATAGTCATCATAATATTTCCCTAGAACTTATACTTCCGTCTATTACCATCTTCCAATAAAACCAATAGATTATAAACATCAGCCATGCAATGATGAAAAAAATGGAGGCCTTAAAGCCTCCATTCTGCTACCAGCAGGATTTATTATTTTACAGTTATCTTAGATTCTATGTACTTAAGAGCCTCATCTCCATTTATAGCCCTTCCATCAATTGAGAAAGAAGAGAATGATGGGTCAGGAATAAACTTTCCAAGTGCAATACCCGGGAAAGCAAGATTAAGGATTCCTGATACTGTATGATCCTTTGCTCCATCATAAATATTCAGATTGAATGAAACCTTTATCGAGAGAGAATCAGCGACAGCGGCTGCTATTTCTGAATCTGGTTTGAATGTTGCATTGAGTACAGCTTCAGCTGAGCCTGAATACTTGAATTTATCCACAACCATTTGATTCTTCATCTTAATAGACAGCTTTGCATCAAGGCTCTTAATCTCACCACTTCCATCAAAAGCAGGATTGGCATTCAGACTCACCTCAATATTGCTTCCATTAACAGATAGTCCATTTTTCAGATTATTAAAGATATAAGAGACGAATTCATTGCTGCTGACTATGTCATCCAATTCTTCATCTGAGATAATAGTGCCATCTTTGTCTCTGGCCTCAATTTTGTATATCTTACCAGATTCTATTGATGGATCATCACCAATAACTATTACTGCTGAAGCCAGATTCTTATCACCTTCAGCCGGAGTAAAGTCAACAAGAGATATTTCAAGCTTTACTACTGGAACATCTGTGACAGAACCTTTTATTACGATATTCCCAGCTCGCAGTCCAAGAGATAAAGCTTTGTTCAGATCTTCCTTTACATATGTAATGAAGCTTTTAGCAGAAATCGTATGTCCACTAGAATCAGGCAGAGCCACATTTCCAACAACTGAATCTATCAGGGCTTTATCATCTTCAGAAAGGGGCTGAGTCTGTGGTTCACTCTTACATGAGACAGCAATTGCCATTACAATGAACAGCATTGCAAGAATAAGAACATTGTGTCTTTTCATTTCAAATCTCTCCTACGTTTTGGTTTCTTAATGATATTACCGGATTTCATTGCAAGTCAAATATACATAATGAAAAAACTGTAAAATAAAAGATGCTGGGATTCAGCAATGATCAATTCAGCTCCATAATAGGCGCTGGTACAGAATACTTCATCCAGCTCGTATCGATAGTGAATACTATATCGCTATCTGAATACGGCCACTCATTCTGGATTGCCTTGAGGATCTCTTTTCTGTAGCTATCCAGCTCCTTGACACTGCGGTCTTCGCTCAGCTTTATATACACAGTAAGCGTAAGAGTCCTGCCAAGCTTTGCCGAATATGTATAGTAATCAGAGAATCCGAATCTTCTCTGATAAAATGAAAGGATCTGGTCAAGCCTATCCTGCACATCCTCTGGAGGTGCAGCTGTAAGCAGCTCTCTTGCTGATGATACAAGGAGCTTAATAAGGCCAGGGACAAGCGTGAATACAAACATCAGCGTTATCGCAGGATCAATATAGAATGTGACTCTCTCAAGTCCAAGCATATCGAGGATCTTCATTGCTGAAAAGGAAATAAGAACAGCAACACTCAGAAGTGCATCATTTATC
>CAKQTF010000006.1 GCA_934276695.1 uncultured Spirochaetales bacterium | reverse complement strand
CTGTCTCTGTCCAGGAAATCGCACTGGGTGTTGATGAGGGCAATCTCTACGGGGTTCTCCCGTTTGAGCTCAGAGGGGATGAGACTGAAGCTTCATTGACAGGGTATGTTGCATCCATTGTCCCTGGGTTCGTTCTGGGAATCCTTGACAATATTGAGAGCATAGTACCGTATCCGCAGCAGGGAGAAGCCAGCTATACATCATTTGTCAGCAAGGATGATGGCAGGATATGCTTCTCTGACAGTGCTGCGCATATCCATTCCGTGGTCAGGGCCTGCTATCCATGGCCTAAGGCATATGCCATGAGGAATGGGGAGAAGCTTTTCATCACAGGAGTGTATGGTTCAGCTTTTGATGCATTTGAGCCATGCTCAGAGGCTCCAGGGACTGTTGTTTCATGCGATAAGGCCAAAGGCCTCAGGATTGCAACAGGAGATGGCTATCTGTATGTCACTAGGGTCCTTCCCCCAGCTAAGAAGGAAATGGATGCCATATCTTATGCCAATGGTCAGAAGAGCATATTAGGCAGCATCCTGGAATAGAGGTGGTCTATGAAAAAGCGCTTGACAGTGGTACTCCTGCTTAGCTTCATTGCAGTCAGTATGCTTCCAGGCAGGGATAAGCTTGCGCTTGTCCTCTCTGGCGGAGGTGCAAGAGGCATTGCCCATGTTGCAGTCATCGAGGAGCTTGACAGGCGCGGGATTGTACCTGATATGGTCATCGGTACCAGCATGGGGGCTCTTGTAGGTGCTTTCTATGCAGCAGGCTGGAGCGGAGAGGAAATCGAGAGCCTGATGATGAATGCTGATCTGATGAATCTGATAATAAGGATTGAGAATGTATCAAGCAGTATTGAGATGGATGCATGTGATGCGGAATTCAATATACTTGTCACTGGATTCGGCAGAGAGGGACTAGGCACATCGAATGGCATCCTGAATGACCAGGCAGTGTCTGCATTCATCAGGAAGAACCTGTCAAAGGTGCTGGACATCGATGACTTTGATAAGCTTTCAATCCCATTCAGGGCCATCGGTACGGATATAGTGAATTCATCAGAGATTGTCTTCTCAGCAGGGAGCCTCTTTGATGCGATGCGCTCATCTATGTCTCTTCCTCTTGTATTCTCTCCTGTAAGGCTTGCAGATGGCACATATGTCATGGATGGCGGGATGGTGAATAATCTTCCAGCTGATATAGCAAGGGACATGGGTGCTGATACTGTCCTTGCAGTCGATGTGAATGATTCTCTTCATCAGTATGATTCGGGAGCTTTGGATTACGATACGCTATCAGGGGCATTCAATGCATTCTCAAGTGTGATAACGCAGATAAACTCTGTGCCTAAGTATGATATTGCGGATCTTGTCATAGTGCCTGATGTGGATGATTTCTCAACGATACAGTTTGATAAGGCCGCTGAGATCCTTGATAAGGGCAGGGAGGCTGTTGCTGCCAATTATGATTTCTTTGATATGCTTGAAGGCCGGTATGGTGGCAGAGCAAGGCCATTGCCGTATAGTGAGAGGCCTGCTGTATCAATAAGGAAGATAGAGAGATCCGGGATAGATGGATTCGATTCAGCATTCGATTCATTCATTGGAAGGAGCATCGATTCCGATACAATAGAGGAGCTTGAGGGCCTTCTTGATGAGGTAAGGATCAATGATAGGCTGAAGAAGCTTGGGTACAGGATTGAGAATGGCATCATCACGCTTGAGCCAGAGTACTATAAGGATATGGCAGGGCTGATCGGCCTTGGTGCGACAGGCGATATGGGAATCATGTTCGATGGGTATAATTCCCCGTTCTTCTTCATCAATCCAAAGCTTGCAGCCGCAGTTCAGTACAGGCTCTCCCCTCAGTCCCTTTTCTCTTTCTGCATGGCATATGATGATACGCTCACGGTATCCACAAGGTATTCAACCCCTGTATCAAAGAAGGGGTTCTTCTTCACCGGCATCGATTTCAGATTCGGGAATCTCACTGTGCTGTCAATGAGGAATACATCAGGGCATCTTGCAAAGAACGATATAGGGCTCAGCATCATTGCCGGGATGTCATATGAGAAGCCATCGCTCCTGATGCTGAATGCGTATATCGGCCTCGAATACATGCATCCGTCGAGACTTGTCAATCCTAGCCCGTCTGAAGGGCAGAGCAGCATACTGATTGACTACCAGAACATAATCTACCCATATGCGGCTATTGATTTCACTTATGATGGCATAGACTGGAAGAAGACAGTCTCGGATGGAATTGATATCAGGGCATCGTTATCTGCAGGTGCAGATATCCCTATCGGCCCATCATACAGCGATGAGGCCTCAGCCATAAGGGCAGGGTACTCTGCGTCTGTGTCATTCCTCGGAGAAGGAGGCTCTGCACATATCAAGAGCCTGACAGAGCTCTCTGCTGCTGTGAAAAGGCGCCATAGCATGCTCTCCTCGTCATATTCTGTCACAAAGAGCGGCAGGCCTGCTCATGATTATATCTATCTTTCAGAGTCTGTGAGATTCCAGATAATGGAGAGCAGGTTCTATGCAGACGGAGGCATCTTCTGCGAATTCAGTGATAAGTACAGAGGCGCAAGCAGTTCATCATACTACAGCTATTTCCCGTCTCTGATTCCTTTTTCCATGCTCTCATCCTGGAATGCAGGTATTGTCATAGGTGCAGGATACAGCTCTCCTATCGGACACATATTCGCAGATATATACCTGTCTGCAGGAGATAGGTTCTCCATGTCTTTCGTGGTCGGGATAAGATGAGCTATACAAGATGGAATACATACTCATCATACCTCAAGAGACGGTATGGGCACCCTGTATACAGGATCGGTGTCGATGGCGGCTTCTCGTGCCCGAACAGGAATCCTGATAAGAGCGGCGGCTGTGCCTTCTGTGACGGGACAGGTTCTGCTGCCGTGTATCAGAGGCAGAGCGAGAGCGGCTTCTTCCATGATTCTGCTTTTGAGGAAGAGGTAAGCTCAAGGATAATAGCCAGATATGCATCGATTGAGGAGCAGATAAGGAAAGGCCAGGCTTTTGTAAGGAGCCGGTACAGGACAGATGATGTCTCGCTCTACTTCCAGTCTTGGACAAATACATATGACAGTGCTGAGAACCTCAGAAGGATATATGACAGGGCGCTTTCATGCGGCAGGTTCAGGGAGCTGATAATATCAACAAGGCCGGACTGCATTGACAGAGAGAAGGCCAGGCTGCTTGCTTCCTATGCATCAGACGATATGGATGTGTGGGTCGAGCTTGGACTCCAGAGTGCGAATGACAGCACGCTTGAGTACATTAACAGAGGCCATAGTGCCAGTTGCTACAGGGATGCCGCTGATCTTCTGCATGAGCATGGGATCCGGATATCGACTCACATCATAATCGGGCTTCCGCATGAGACGCGTGATGATTATGACAGGACAGTGCGACTTGTGAATGAAGCTGGAAGCGAGGCTGTTAAGATCCATAACCTCCATGTTACTGGAGGCACAAGGCTTGAGGACGAGTACAGGGAGGGGCTTTTCACAGTCCCATCGTCACTCAGGCATCTTGAGAATACTGAAAGGGCACTCAGGCTTCTTGGCAGCAGTGTGATCGTGCAGCGTCTTGTCTGTGAGACGCCTATGCATAGGCTTGCAGCTCCGAGGTCCTTCTATGATAAGTCGAGATTCCTTACCGCACTTGAGAACAGGATGCGGGAACATGATACCAGACAGGGGGATTTATATGAAGGAAGCTGAACGGATTGCAGCTGCGCTTAAGAGCGCAGTCAGGGTTCTGCCTGATGAGGTTGAGGCTCTTATCAGGAAGGCATCCCTGAGTGAGACAGGAGAAGGCGGAAGGCTTGCTCTTGATGCTGTTATAAGGAATATTGAGGCATCTAAGTCCTCAGGGCTGCCTCTATGCCAGGATACAGGACTGATCTGGTGCATCGCAGAGATCGGAAGGGAAAGCCGGACTGATATTGCAGAGCTTGAGAAGCTTATCCTTGAAGGTGCTGAGAAAGGTGCAATGGAAGGCTATTTCAGGCCTTCAAGTGTCGAGGACCCGATATATTCAAGGCGTAATACAATGAATGATATGCCTCCTGTGATGAACTATGTGCCTGCAGATGGGCCTGATGTCACTCTCAGATTCCTGGTGAAGGGGTTCGGAAGCGAGAACTGCTCTTCAGTGCGCATGCTGAATCCGACAGCAGGAGAGGATGGAGTCGTCGCTGCCGTTGTTGATATGATGAGAGCTGCCGGCGGCAAGCCTTGTCCTCCTGTCTTTCTCGGGGTCGGTGTCGGAAGCACAATGGATGGGGCTGCCATTCTATCAAAGAGGGCATTCTTCAAGGAAGGGGAAAGCAGTCCGATTGAATGCAGGATAAAGGATGAGGTCAATGGCCTTGGAATAGGCCCAGGAGGGCTCGGTGGAGAGAATACATGCCTTTCCGTGCAGCTTCTTGAGGCTCCGACCCATATCGCAGGGCTTCCTGTTGCTATGACAGTGAACTGCTGGGCAGACAGGAAGGCCACTGTAGTGCTTAAAGGAGGCTACCATGGAGAAGAGGCTTGATCTTCCATATTCAGAAGAAGCTGTTTCATGCATAGATGCAGGAGATCAGGTCCTGCTTAATGGCGTGCTTTATGTTGGAAGGGACCAGGTGCATAAGAGGCTTTATGAAGCGCTTATGGATAATAGGGAGCTTCCTTTTGAGCTGAATGGCTCAGCTATATACTATATGGGGCCATCTCCGGCCCCTGAAGGCTTTGTCATCGGTGCTGCAGGACCGACTACAAGTGCCAGAATGGATCCTTTCTCTCCTGCGCTTCTTGATGCAGGGCTCAGGGTGATGGTCGGTAAAGGCCCAAGGTCAGAGAAGGTAAGAGAGGCCGTCGTGAGGAACAGAGGCCTCTATCTTCAGGCATATGGCGGCTGCGGCGCGCTCTATGGCCTTGCAATAAGGAAAAAGGAGATTGTGGCCTACCCCGAGCTCGGGCCTGAGGCGCTTCTGAGGCTTGAAGTCAGGGACTTCCCTGTCTTCTGCATTCTTGATAGCCATGGAGGATCCTGGCGCTGATCAGATTCTGTCTATCAGTTTTCTGAGTTCATCGAATGAAGATATAGAATATGATGCCCTGGATGATCTGATTCCATTGAAATTGATATAGATGGAATCGATTCCGGCATTTACTGCACCTTGTATGTCACTGCTTTCACTGTCGCCGATCACAATGCAGTCATCGGGCTTCATGCCAAGAGATGCCAGTACATGGCTGAAGAACTCTGGAGCTGGCTTGCTGCTTCCGATTTCCTCGCTTATGAAGATGTGCTCAAAGTACTTTCCTGTCATGCTGTCTTCGATTCTGCCATGCTGCACTTCTGCAATCCCATTGGTTATGATGGATTTTCGCCTGTCTCTGATTGAATCGAGGAAGTCTATGGCACCGGGAAGCATTATTCCGTGCTCTGATAGATTCTCTATGAACATGCTTCCAGCCTCATCCTCGTCTATATCCAGTCCGATCCTGTCAAAGAACAGCCTGAATCTGTATCCTTTGAGCCTGCCCTGATCCATGAGCCCTTTCTCAAGCTGGTTCCAGCAGTAGTCATTGCATTCATGGTAGCTCTTTATGTTCTGTTCAGTTACTGGAATCCTGTAATAGCTGAAGAGGTCTGAAAGGGCAATACGCTCGCTTGCCCCGAAGTCATATAGTGTGCCATCGGCATCGAATAGAAGGTACTTTCCCATGTCGTGGAATATAGCAGATATGTGGTATTATTTATAGACTTATTGCGTAAGATGATTATCTTTAGGAAAAGGAATGCTTAATGAAAAGATTTATCTATTTTCTGGTTTCTGGAATTCTCGTACTGGCTCTTGGCATCTTCATGATCATGAGACCTGATGCATTTGCGGATGCTGCGATCATCATATTCTCTGTATATCTCATTGCAGACGGCATCCGCAGTCTGTTCTATTTCTTCAGGGTGAGGAAGCTTGCCAGGGCTCTTGGAGTTTCACTGACAGCAAAGGGCTTTGTGAATCTGATTCTCGGACTCATAATACTGATTATCGCGATAAGCAATCCAGCATCAACTCTGACAGCTCTTGTCTATGTTGCTGCAGTCGGGTTCTTCATCGATGCACTGTTTGATATTGCGGATTTCTTCATCACACGGAAGTATACTATCTCATATAGCACTGCAGGCCTTGAGGCCATAATCTCTGCTGCGATAGGCATAATCCTCTGCCTGTTCCCTGCTGCGATAGGAAAGCTCAGCATATATCTCATTGCCGGGATTGTGCTGATAATCGGCACAATGCTCATGAGCTATGGCTTCCATTCCCTTTCCATAGAGCGTCTTAAGAGGAAGCTTCAGAATAGTGTCAAGGAAGCTGATGCCGAATTCGAGGAGGAGAATTAAAAAGTTTGCTTTAATGGATTGACGTACTCTGCGTGTTAGCAGTAAGGTTTGCCTATGAAAGCAAGAATGCATCACATCCATCATAATAGCGTTAATTAACACTAGCCATGTGGTGGATTTTTTGTATACAGGTCTCCCGTGGTGGAGGCCTTTTTTCATAACCAAATGGAGGCAGAAAAATGGAGAAAGCACTGCGTATTGCCATTCAGAAATCAGGAAGGCTGAGTGAGAAGAGCCTTGATATAATCCGGGGCTGCGGGATTGAGTTCGGACAGGAGTCAAGAGTCCTGAGGGAACGGGCTTCGAATTTCCCGATAGAATTCCTGTATGTGCGTGATGATGATATCCCTGTCTACGTGAAGGATGGTGTTGCAGATATAGGGATTGTCGGACGCAATGAATATGATGAGACTGGCTATGACCTTGATGTTGTGCGTGATCTGGGCTTTGCTTCCTGCCGGCTGTCAATAGCCGTGCCCCAGGGCTTTGACTACAAGGGGCTTGAGAGCCTTGAAGGGAAGAGGATAGCAACAAGCTATCCGAATATAATGATGAGGATCCTGAAGGAACGCGGAGTCAATGCCTGCCCTGTTGTTGTTTCCGGTTCTGTTGAAGTGACGGTCCAGATCGGGATCGCAGATGCGATATGCGATCTTGTATCAACAGGCACTACTCTTAAGATGAATGGCCTTGTTGAGGCTGAGCCTATCTACAGGTCTACAGCTGTGATGATCGGAGGCCCTTCATATAAGGAAGACCCGGAAAAGCAGGAAATACTCTCAAGGCTTCTCGAGAGGATGGATGCCCTGGTTCTGGCAAAGGATAAGAAGTACATACTCTTCAATCTTCCAAAGGACAGGCTGGAGGAGGCTGCTGCAATCATCGGTGGGATGAAGAGCCCTACAGTCACTCCGCTTCTTGATAAGGACTGGGTATCTGTCCAGAGCGTGGTCTCTGAAGAGAGATTCTGGGCTGTATTTGAGAGCCTTCTGTCAATCGGAGCAGAAGGGATCCTCGTGCTTAACATTGAGAAGATGACAAACTGATTATGGCATACCTTAGATATATAAAAGATTTTGACCCTGCGCTTCTGAAGAGGCCGGATCAGGATATTAAGGAAATAGAAGCAGCTGTTGATGGCATACTGGATGATGTCAGAGAGAATGGAGACCGGGCACTGCGTTATTACTCTGAGCGTTTTGACGGATCTGTTCTTGATGACCTGTTTGTGCCAGAGGATGAGATTGAATCATCCGGCGAGAAGATCCCCTCTGGCCTTAAGAAGGCAATAGATGAGGCTCATAGGAACATCGAGGCTTTCCATAAGGCAGAGATGCCTGTGGGCGAGAGGCTGGAGACGGCTCCAGGTGTCATGTGCTGGCGCCGCATTGTTCCGATAGAGAAGGTAGGTCTCTATATTCCAGGCGGTACTGCTCCGCTCTTCTCGACGGTGCTGATGCTGGCAACCCCAGCCTCCATTGCAGGCTGCCGTGATATCATGCTTGCAACTCCTGCAAAGAACGGCATTGTGAATCCGGCTGTGCTTTATGCCGCAAGGATAGCAGGGGTCAGCAGGATCCTCAGGGTAGGAGGAGCGCAGGCGATTGCTGCTTTTGCATATGGCACTGAGAGCGTGCCTAAGAGGGATAAGATCTTCGGTCCTGGAAACAGGTTCGTCTCTGCAGCTAAGATGAAGGTCTCGTCATCTGTCTCGATTGATATGCTTGCAGGGCCTTCTGAGGTGATGGTGATTGCTGATAGAACATCCAATCCTCTGTTTGTTGCCGCAGATCTGCTGTCGCAGGCTGAGCATGGAAAGGACAGCCAGGTGATTCTCTACATAAAGAGCAGGAGTGAGGCTGAGGCTGTTGAGATATATGAGAGGATAGAGGCAATGCTCGAGCTGGAGATTGAGAAGCTGGGAAGGCATGAATACATGCTTCCTTCCCTGTCTCATTCGCTTGCCTTCTCATTCAGGGATGATAAGAGCCTGATCGATGCAGTCAATCTGTATGCTCCGGAGCACCTGATAATAAGCACAGAGAACGCAGATGGGATTCTTGAAGGCGTGATGAATGCAGGCTCTGTATTCCTGGGCGGGTATTCTCCTGAATCTGCAGGGGACTATGCATCAGGAACGAACCATACTCTTCCTACATCCGGATGGGCAAGATCCTCATCCGGAGTGTCAGTTGATTCGTTCATAAAGAAGATGACAGTCCAGCGCATTACAAAGGATGGTATAAGAAAGCTTGCTCCTGTGATCATGGAGCTTGCTGATGCAGAAGGCCTCACTGCTCATAAGGAGGCTGCAGAGGTGAGGATAAATGAAGGAAATTGAAGCTCTTGTGAATCCTCACATCCTGAAGATGGAGCCATACAGCTCTGCCCGTGATGACTTCAAGGGCACTGCTGATGTGTACATTGATGCGAATGAGTCCTGGTATGAGGGGAGAACAGGATGCAATCGGTATCCTGATCCTGCATGCACGGAAGTAAGGCGTCTGCTTGATTCTGTTCTGGGACTGCCGTTTGATAATACTGTTATAGGGAATGGCTCAGATGAGCTCATTGATCTGCTGATCAGGATATTCGGGAAAAGCGGGAAGGACTCAATAATGATTGAGCGTCCGACTTATGGGGCCTACAAGGTCTTTGCTGCCACGAATGACATAGAGACGCTCGATGTGCCTCTGCTTCCGGATCTTTCCCTTGACATCGATGGAATGAAGAAGGCAATAGCTGAAGAGCAGCCTAAGATTGTCTTCATCTGCTCTCCGAATAATCCGACAGGCAGGGTGTATCCTATATCTGATATCCTAGAGATCGCGGATTTCAATAAGGGAATAACAGTGGTCGATGAGGCTTATGCGGATTTTGCATCCTCATTCATAAGCGCTGTGCCATCGATAAGGAAGAACCCCCGTATATGTGTGCTGAGGACTCTTTCAAAGGCATGGGGGATTGCAGGTGCAAGAGTCGGGATACTGGTTGCAGATAAGTATATCAGAGACCTCGTCATGAAGGTGAAGCCGCCATACAATGTCTCAGTGCTGGCTCAGAGAGCTGCGGCAGAGGCTCTTATGGATGAGAAGAGGATAAGAGAGGTAAGAGATGCAGTTGTTTCTGCTAGGCATAGGCTTGCAGAGAAGCTCAGGTGCCTGCCATATGCTGAAGAGGTCATTGAGGGAGATGGCAACTTCCTGCTTCTCAGGGTAGCTGATGCGGATAAGCTCTATGGCTATCTTGCATCAGAGGGAATCATAGTAAGGAACAGGACGCATGAACTCTATCTCGGCGGCTGTCTAAGAATCACAATCGGTTCTGATGAGGAGAATAGGAAGCTTATGGAGGTGCTGAATGAGTACCACGGATAACAGGCATCTGCTGTTTGTGCCTTTCAGAGGCGGGATCATTGAGGAGAGCTCTGCAGATTATCCTGTGTTCCTGCCTCACGTATTTGAGAGCCTTCTGGAAATATGCTGCAGACGGGATTACCTGATTGCTGTGCTCGGATCTGATGACAGCCTTTTCAGTGCAGCTTCCAGTGCTCTTGCAAGGGAGTCAGTCATGATCTCAGGATCAGGTATCCAGGTAGGTGATAATGATATTTCATATCTCGTATTCCCGGATAAATCCACGTCCTCTGTGCCAGGAGCTGAGAGGCTGCAGCTTGATGACTGGCGTTCGATAGCCGCTTATCTTGCAGGGGATGATATGCTTTCTCCAAGAAAGGCTGAGATCCATAGGAAGACATATGAGACTGATATTGATATATCCGTTGACCTTGATGGAAGCGGCAAAGGCACTGCAGATACTAAGCTTCCGTTCTTTGATCATATGCTTTCCCAGCTGATAAAGCACTCCAGATTCAATCTCGATATACATGCAGATGGGGATATTGAGATTGACGAGCATCATACTGTTGAGGATATAGCGATAACCCTTGGCGAGTGCATTCTCAGTGCTCTTGGCGATAAGCGCGGAATAGAGCGCTATGGGTTTGAAGTGCTTATGATGGATGATGTCGTGATAACGCTTGCGGTGGATTTCTCAGGAAGAAGCGAGTTCATCTATGATGCTGATTTCAGAAGAGAGTATGTCGGGTCATTCCCCACAGAGCTCTTCAGGCATTTCTTCCGGTCATTCACAGAGAGCGCAAAGTGCAATCTGTATATAAGCGCGACTGCCGGAGGTGATGCGCATCATACAGCAGAAGGCATGTTCAAGGCTTTTGCAAGGGCACTCAGGAAAGCCGTGAGAAGGATTCCAGGGGACGCTGGGCTTCCTTCCACAAAAGGAGTGCTCTGATGGTCGCGGTCGTGAAATACAATGCAGGTAATGTCCATTCTGTGCTGTCTGCGCTTTCCAGGATAGGCGCAGATGCAGTGCTGACAGATGATCCTGATGAGATCAGGAATGCAGATAAGGTAATATTTCCAGGTGTAGGTGAAGCCTCGTCTGCGATGGCTTATCTGAAGCAGAAAGGCCTTGATTCTGTGCTTATGTCGCTTAAGCAGCCATTTCTTGGCATCTGCCTTGGAATGCAGCTTATGTGCAGCAGGAGCGAGGAGGGAAGCTCGGAGTGCCTTGGCCTGTTCCCTGATGATGTAGTTAGGTTCCCCGAAGACAGGGGCTATAAGATACCTCATGTAGGCTGGAATACCATAAGCCCTATGGATGACAGGCTTTTCCATAATGTGCCTAAGGACAGCTATGTGTATTTTGTCCACTCCTACTATGTGCCAGTGAGTGCCTGCAGCGCAGCATTGACAGAGTATGATGGCATCTCTTTCTCATCTGCAATGCATAGCGGTAATTTCTATGGAGTCCAGTTCCATCCTGAGAAGAGCGGCCGTATAGGAGAGCAGATTCTCCGCAATTTCATGGAGGTGGTCTGATGTTCGTGATTCCTGCAATTGATCTTATTGATGGCAAGGTTGTCCGGCTTAAAGGCGGAGACTACGAGAAGAAGACAGAGTATTCATCTGATCCTCTTGAAGTTGCTAAGGGGTTCGAGGCGGCTGGACTGACGCATCTGCATCTTGTCGATCTTGATGGGGCAGGCGGAAATGGCCCTGTGAATCTTGGAGTGCTTGAGAGGATAGCATCATGCACATCGCTTTCAATTGATTACGGCGGAGGGATAAAGACGCGTAGCCATCTTGAATCTGCGCTTTCTGCTGGGGCTGCAGAAGTCAGTCTTGGCTCTATTGCTGTCAAGAAGGAGAGTGAGGTGGTCTCATGGCTGGATGAGTACAGAGGCAGGCTGATATTATCTGCTGATGCCATAAACGGCTTCATTGCTGTAAGTGGATGGAAGGAGAAGACATCAGAGGATGCTGTCTCATTCATAAAGCGGTATGCAGCATATGGCCTGAATAAGGTCATATCCACAGATATCTCCAGGGATGGGATGCTGAGTGGCCCTTCATATGGACTATATGACCGCATCATGAGCGAAGTCCCATCTGTATCCCTGATTGCCAGCGGTGGAATAAGCTCGGGTGAAGACCTTATAAGGCTCTCAGAAAGGGGCCTTTACGGTGCGATTGTCGGAAAGGCCTACTATGAAGGCCTGATCAGCATTGAGAAGATGAAGGAGGCGGAGAATGCTTGCTAAGCGTATAATCCCATGCCTTGATATCAAGAATGGGCGCACAGTCAAAGGTGTTAACTTTGTCTCTCTCAGGGATGCGGGATCCGCACTTGAGCTTGCCTCTTTCTATTCTGAGCATGGTGCTGATGAGCTTGTGTTCCTTGATATCACAGCAACAGTAGAGGGCAGGGATACGCTCTGCTCACTTGTAAGAGACGTTGCAGATAGGATATCCATACCATTCACAGTAGGTGGCGGGATAAGAACGGAGGCCGATGTTGAGAGGATACTCTCTGCCGGTGCTGATAAGATAAGCATAAACAGCGCAGCAGTGCGTGATCCATCTCTGATCTCAAGACTTGCTTCCAGATTCGGTTCCCAGTGCATTGTGCTTGCGCTGGATGCAAGGAGCAGCAGCTTGATGCCATCCGGATATGAGACGGTGATTGACGGAGGGCGCACCAGCACCGGCCTTGATGCTCTTGAGTGGGCCAGGGAGGCTGAGGCAAGAGGAGCAGGAGAGATCCTTCTTACATCAATGGATGCAGATGGGACAAAGAACGGGTTCTCAATCGGGCTTACAAGGACAATAAGCAGCAGTGCAGGAATACCTGTGATCGCATCAGGCGGGGCAGGGAATGCTGAGCATTTCTGTGAGGTATTCAGGAATGGTCTGGCAGATGCAGCTCTGGCTGCTTCTGTATTCCATTTCCATGAGATTGATATAGCAGAACTGAAGGAATACCTGAAAGAGCAGGGGATTCCTGTAAGGCTTTAAGGAGGATTTTATGACAATAGATTTCGAGAAAGGCAATGGGCTTGTTCCTGCAGTGGTGCAGGATGCAGTTACTGGGAAGGTGCTGATGGTTGGTTATATGAATGAGGAAGCATACCGCATAACCCTTGAAAGAGGGCTTGTGACTTTCTACTCACGCTCACGCAGCAGGCTTTGGACAAAAGGCGAGACGAGCGGTAATTTCCTTCAGCTCAGGGAGATCATTCCAGACTGTGACGGAGATACGCTCCTTGTTAAGGCAATCCCATCCGGACCAGTATGCCATACAGGCCAGGATACATGCTTCGGAGAGGATAATAAGCCATCTGACATACCATCTGCAGAGTTCCTTATGTACCTTGAGTCTGTGATAAGGGACAGAAGGGATAATCCTATAGAGGGAAGCTATACTGATCATCTGTTCTCGAAAGGCCTGAATAAGATAGCTCAGAAAGTAGGAGAAGAGGCTGTTGAGCTTGTTATTGAGGCTAAGGATGATGATAAGAGCCTGTTCCTTGGAGAGGCAGCTGATCTTATGTATCATTTCCTGGTTCTTCTTGTTGAGAAGGACTGCTCGCTCTCAGAAGTTGCAGAGGTCCTTAAGGACAGGCATTCCAGATAGAATACTTATATATGGTATGTTGACATCCCCCCCCCAGTGATATTCTCCATTGGTATGAGAAGGGGGGATTTATGAAAAAAGCTTTGATTTTCATATCAGGTATTGTTATGGTCTTTGTGTTATCCGGATGTGCAACCGTTTTCTCCGGTTCCCAGGATAAGATCTCAGTTTACTCAGAGCCAGAGGGTGCAGAGGTAAAAGTTGACGGTGTTGCTGTGGCAAATACACCGGCTGTCTTGTCATTGAGCAAGAAAACCAGCCATATGATTACAATCAGCGCTGAAAGCTATAGGCCAGAGTATTTCACAGTAGAGAATAGCTTAGGTGCTGGCTGGCTTGTGCTTGATGTCCTCACGGGTGTTGTCCCTGTGATTGTTGATGCTGCTACAGGCAATTGGAATCATCTTTCACCTGATACAATATCTGTCAGGCTGATACCTGAAGAATAAGGATGGTGTATTATGAAAAGGATGCTGATTTTTCTGATTGCATTGGTCTCAATCGTAGCTTCATTATCTGCTGAACCTTCTTCTTATATGAAGATCAGCAGCCTTATTGAAAGCGGTGCAATCAGAAACAAGGACCAGATTTCATTGCTTTCCTCAGGGCTGTCATCATCAGAGGCCATGATGCTGTATAACTCGAATAAGATGGATACAGGTCTTCCTTTTGCTCTCAATCTGCTTCTTGGATGCGGAATTGGCTCATTCGTGCAGGGAGATACAGCCGGAGGTGTGACAGGCCTTGCTGTAGAGCTTGCAGGATA
Source organism: uncultured Spirochaetales bacterium (assembly GCA_934276695.1). Taxonomy (GTDB): domain Bacteria; phylum Spirochaetota; class Spirochaetia; order Sphaerochaetales; family Sphaerochaetaceae; genus Ornithospirochaeta. The sequence continues at coordinate 6,422 of CAKQTF010000006.1, read as the reverse complement.
CGGTGCTGTTCTTGCTGGTTATGCAGTCCTTTCCCGTGCGGCATTATCAGGTGATTCTGGGACATATAACAGCCTCAGCTATGCTGGTGCCGGTCTGATAATAGGAGGCGGGATCATCTTCCTTGGAATAAGGATTTATGAGCTGGTCCGTCCATTCTCTTATGCAGATAAATACAACAGGACGCTATTTGAGGCTCTGAACAGCGGTTATGGGACATCTCTGGCATTGGCTCCTGTGCTTTCGCCTGATGATGGGCTATCCGGTATTGCAGCATTGGCAAGCATCAGCTTCTGATAAATCAGCATTCGACATCTTCTCCGAGGGTTTCGAAAAGCGCACTGTATTCAGAGAATTCTCTGTCTTTCTGTTCCTTCCTCCTGTTGACTGCATTCACAATGATGATTACGCAGTATATGAAAGGAATGGCAGCAAGCATTGCTTTTGCAAGCATATCAGGATGGCGGACATAGAATGTCCCGCCTTTGTATTTGCCGATTGGGATATCATAGATCCCGTATGCCTCAGTGAATGGCTCCAGCATATTGTGTATCTTCCCATCCTCTGTTATCAGGCATGTTATCCCGCTGTTTGTGCTTCTCAGGAGCGGTCTTCTTGTTTCTATGGCTCGCATTGCTGCAAGCTGCATATGCTGCATTTCAGCTTCAACAGATCCTGACCAGCTGTCATTTGTGAGGTTTATCAGGATATCTGCGCCATTTCTCACGAATCCGGCAGAGAGATAGCCGAATGTATCCTCAAAGCAGATCGGGGTTGAGAATGAGATTCCGTCATATTCGAATACGGTCATCTCTTCTCCTTCTTCCCACCATTTATAGTCATTTGCAAGCAGCAGGGCATATAGCCTTGGAAACTGCTTCTCATATGGGAAATGCTCTGTGAATGGCACAAGACGCTGCTTCCTGTATGTGCCAAGGACATCACCATCACCGAATAGGATCACTGTATTGTATGTCTTCCAGTTCCATGATCCATCCGGAAGGAAAGCCGGAAGTGTATTGTCCTTTATCAGCCCTTCAGGGTTTCCTGTGATCAGCGGTACTCCGAGGTTCTTCCCGAAAGATACGAAATCCTCAACAAGAGCGGATGTTATGCGTGATGATGGATATGCCTGATGCCATCTGACAGAAGGGACGAATGCTGTCTCAGACCAAACAACGAAGTCAGGAGACTCATCCATGGCTTCAAGGCTGAGCCTTGAAAGTGTCTCGAAGTTGTTCTTATATGTCTCATATCCTCCCTGCCAGCTGTCTGCAGAGTGCTGTACTGCAGCGACTCTTAGCGTCCTGTCTTCCTGTCTCCTTCCGTATGATGAGATGGAGAGCCAGCCGGCAGTAAGGTTAATGATGAATAGCGCAGCATATACGGCCATATCGGCTTTGTATATCCTTCTTTTTGCTGCCATCTCAGCAATCATTGCCTGAGGGACTATTATAAGCAGTGTTATAAGCCATAATCCGAAAACGGATGCACTCTGAAGGAGGATTGGGTGCATATAAAGTGCAGATGATGGTGTGCCATATGGATAGCCTAGGAAGCCCTGAAGCGTCAGATAGTAATATGAAGTCAGCACTATGCTCTGTATGATGTATCCACGTCTGCGCTTCAGCAATGACTGGCCTGTCTTGAGTGCCATGAACAGCAAAGCATACTGGAATGATTCCAGGACTGGGGCTATGAGTATTGCAAGCGGATGGAAAGTCTTAAGCCAGTAGTTATAGATAAGATAGAATACGAATCCGTATTCAAGTCCATAGAACCATACGCTCTTATATGAGCATCGGTCTATTATCATGAAGAATGGTATATATGATATGAAAATCAGCAGTCCGTATCCCTTCTCCGAGAATAGCCCCGGAAAAGCGAGTGATGATAGAAATGCTGAGAATGCTGTGAAGAGCAGCATGAATGCGGATATCGCAAGTTTCTTTATCAGCTTTTTCATATATTGATTCTAACAGATCAGAGGCGTGAAAGTTACATAATCTATATGTAGATGATGTGTATTCTGGCTTAATTGGCGCATTGATAATACAATATCCTCCATGAAGCTTATAACATGGAATGTCAATGGGCTCAGGGCTGCAGCAGGCAAGGGCTTCTATGAGTTCATAGTAGCTGAAGAACCTGATGTGATATGCCTTCAGGAGACAAAGCTTGGACGTAATGTGCTTGGCCCGGAGATTGCCGGATATCACTCATTCTATAATAATGCAGAGAGGAATGGATATTCCGGCACTGCCATATTCTCAAAGGACAGTATGCTGTCAGTGGCATGCGGAAAGGATATAGAGGGACGGGTCATTGCTGCTGAATTCAGCAGGTTCTATGCCGTTACTGCATATGCCCCGAATGCCGGGCGTGGAATGGACAGGAAACTGGAATGGAACAGATCATTTCTTGAATTTGTCAGAGCCCTTGATTCTAAGAAGCCTGTTATGATCTCCGGGGATCTGAATGCAGCGCTTACTCCGCTTGATGTCTGGACGGAAGAGCTTGATGGTACGCCTGGCTATACGGAGGAAGAGCGTGAAGGAATGAGATGCCTGATCTCTGCAGGATTCACAGATGTGTACAGATATCTTAATAGCAGAGGCCATGACTACAGCTGGTGGTCGTACCAGGGCAGGGCAAAGGAGCTTGATCATGGCATGCGCATTGATTACTGGCTTCTTTCAGATAGGATAAGGAATAGAGTCAACTCAATAAGGATAGATAGGTCGCAGAAAGCCTCAGACCATGCGCCCCTGATTCTCGATATAGCATACTAGATCAGTGAATGCTCCAGAAACGAGTAATAGGAATCCTGAGAGAATATTATGTGGTCTAAAAGCGTGATGCCGAGGACAAGACTGCAGTTCTTCAGCCGCTTTGTGACTTCCTTGTCCTCATCGCTTGGTATTATATTCCCTGAAGGATGGTTGTGCGCAATGCATATAGCAGTTGCTCTTCTCTCTATTGCTGGAGCGAATACCTCCCTAGGATGCACAAGCGTCCTGTTGACAAGTCCTATTGTGGCTACCTCTGTTCCGATTACCTCATGCGCACCATTCAGTATGACTACGATCAGGTGCTCCTGCTCTCTTGATGAATAATGCCTCACTTCAGTGAATATATCCTTTGGGGATGAAATCGGGTTCCCGCGTTTCGAGACCTTTCTTCGTCCAAGCTCAAGCGCTGCTATGAGGGCGGAGGCCTTAGCTGTTCCAAGGCCCTGGATCAGCTCTGCTTCATAGAGCGATATCTGGCTCTTTGCATCCAGCAGCCGCAATACGTCAGATGCTATCTCATCGCTCTTTCTTCTTCCGGAGCCTGACCCGATGAGAAGCATCAGGAGCTCCTTGTCCGTAAGTGATCCGACAGGAAGCCTTTCAAGCTTCTCTCTTGGCCCTTCGTTTTTCTCTTCTGCAATCATGTCATTCATGTAATATATATCTCAGCAATGCTGGATTCTGCTATTTCCCATGCGCTTTACTTATGGTTGCCTGATGCTTTTCTTTGATATAGAATTTTCCATATAGCACTGATTGCTATTATGATTAACGGTTTTATGGAGGAATGAATGAAACCTACACTTGTTGTCATGGCTGCAGGAATGGGATCGAGATACGGCGGTGTCAAGCAGATTGATGCTGTTGGCATGCATGGTGAGACTCTCCTTGACTTTGGCGTTTATGATGCATTCCACAATGGTTATGGAAAAGTCGTTTTCATAATCAGAAAGGATATAGAAAAGGACTTCAGGGAGCGGCTGTTTGACCGCATTGCAAGGAATATGGATGCAGAGTATGTATTCCAGACTCATGATAGCCTGCTTTCGGATGAAGAGAGCAGGCTAAGCAGCGAGAGGACAAAGCCATGGGGTACAATCCAGGCAGTCCTATGCGCAGAGCCTGCTGTGAAGACTCCTTTCACGGTAGTCAATGCTGATGATTACTACGGCCGCAGCGCATACGTTGTTATGGGGGAATACCTCTCAGGACTGAGCAACGGCAGTACCGAGCATGCAATGGTCGGCTTTGTGCTCAAGAACACAATGTCACCATCCGGATCTGTATCCAGAGCCATATGCAGGCTTGATAAAGGGATCCTCGTGAGCATGGAGGAGAATACGAAGATCCTCTGGAAGGATGGGAGGATTGTATCGGAAAAGGATGATGGGGATGTAGTGCTTACCGGAGATGAGCCAGTATCAATGAACTTCTTCGGATTCACTCCTAGGGTATTTGATAGCTTCAGGTCCTACTGGGATGATTTCAAGAAGACATCCATAACAGAGATGAAGAAGGAATGCCTTCTTCCTAACGGCGTTTCTGATATGGTCCAGAAAGGTGAGGGATCAATAAGGGTGCTGTCTTCTGATGATAAGTGGTTCGGAATGACGTATCCTGAGGATAAGCCGACTGTAATGGCAGAGCTCAGATCAAGGATTGAGTCCGGATACTATCCTGAAAAGCTCTGGGAAAAATAGGATAGGATCCTGTTTTTCTGACTGCCTTCCATATGCTGTGGAAGGCTTTTTATTCCCGTATCTGCATGGCATAGTGATTAGGCTTCGGCATTATTGATGTTAATTATAATGATTATTGGCCATCCAATTTCCTTGCTCCATGTTCCAGTTTTGGGTATTATTGATAATAAACTGGTAATACCGGATTGTTTTGGAGATGATTATGAAGAATTTTAAGAAAGCCATTCTTGCTATGATGGCATTAGTTTTGATTGTTTCTCCTATTTCTGCTGCACAGGTGATGAATGTCACATGGCAGTGGAATCTAGAAGATCCTGATGTGACAGCATACCGTTATCAGATCGGCGGTGAGAATGCTGATGGATGGACTGTTGTTGCAGGCGATGTCAGCTCTTTCAGTGCTGAGTCATTAGATCCATACAGTGATTATACATTGTATCTCCAGGCATCATATGATGGGAATAACTGGTCTGAGAGTGCTGTCTCAACAGCAAAGGCAATGCTTCAGCATCCAGTAGCTGTTGAATCATCAGTATCTCTCTTCGGCTACGAGGCTGGTATAAGAGTCTTTGATGACTATATTGAGATTGATTACCCTTCAGATATTGTATATCCAGAGGATGCAGAGGATTTCATAAAGTTTGTTTATGCTGACTATGCATCATATCTTGAAGGCTCATCATATGAGATCAGTGAAGGTGAGACAGTGATCACTCTCCCATTCACGCTCACAGAAGCAGATAAGAACGCTGTCATTGATATCTTTAAGTCAGAGATTTCCTCATATATTGATGAATTCGTAAATAGCCTGCAGGAGCCTGCAGCTGCTGAGGAAGTTAAGGCTGCAGAAGAGGTACCAGTAGCAGCAGTCGCTGAGGAAGTAAAGGCCGCAGAGCCTGTGGCAGAGCCAGCTCCAGTAGCAGCTGCAGAGGAAGTTAAGGCTGTGGAAGAAGCTCCAGCTCCTGTGGCAGCAGCAGAGGAAGTGAAGGCAGCAGAGCCTGTGGCAGAGCTAGTTGCTAAGCCAAGATACTCATCATTCAAGTTCTCAATGCTCTTTGCTGGCGGTGCAGAATACAGATTCGATGATCTCAATTCTTTCTATACATCGAATATCTACCAGAGATACAGCGTAGGGCTTGATCTTGCCAATATCATACCTATGGGAAGGCATTTCGGGCTTGGCCTCAGATCGGATATCTCTGTTGGCATCATTCCTAAGGATGGGGACTACAGCAGAATCAGTTCAGTTAAGTCTTTCTTCACTCCTGGCAACTGGATGGAGGATACAACTGCAGATATCAAGCTGACAGCAACAATCTCTGCAAAGGGCTTCGATTTCTACCTCGGAGGCGGTGTTGGCTACTCTATCTTCAATCCTCCTCTTGAAGGATCCTATAAAGACAAGTACGGCCATAGCCTTGGCAATCTCTCGCAGTATTTCTCAACTGCATGGGGTCCTACAGGTGTTGTCGGCATGCGCTTCTACATGGGCAATGTGTTCTCACTTGGCCTTGAAGGCAGCTATCGCTACCTCCTTCCAGCAGGTAAGCATTATGGATCGGCAAACCTTGTGCTTGGATTCACATTCTAAGAGTTCTGGTTATCTCAGGAGGGAGCTTCGGCTCCCTCTTTTCTGTAATTGACCCCTATAAAGTTATTTAGTACCATTAAAGGTATGGGATTGCCTCTCTCTGCAGTGGTTATCCTATTGTCTGCCATATTTCTGGAGATATATGAAATGTGCTATCTGATAGCACGATGAGAGGTAAATAGAGAATATGAAAAGCGGCCATATGGCGTCGTGTGTTGGCTACCTTAGGTTCACTTTAGAGAGTGAGGGATCTGAGATGGGGAACTCTGAGGAAGAGGTGTACCGCAGCATTCTTGATGAGGATATTTCAGCCTCTTCAGCTATTGAAGGATATCTTCAGA
>CAKQTF010000005.1 GCA_934276695.1 uncultured Spirochaetales bacterium | reverse complement strand
GTTTATTGAAATGCTTATATATTTCTCTTCCAGACATGCCAATAAACTTGTCTGTAAGCTGGTGTATCTTTCCGTCCAGAGGAATCCAGTCTTTCCCCTTGTATATTGATTTCTTATATTCTTTTTCCCTTGCTTGATGATTTGCTGATAACAGCTTATAAATCATATTTGCATAGGATATTTTGAAGCATAGAGCACGGCCTCTTGCCATGATTGAGGAATTAGGCTGGATCTGCATTGAGGCCAGAGCAGTGCTCCCCTTTGTGCATGCACCCAGGTACATGGTATCTCCTTCAGATAGCTCATGGGCTCTTTTATCCTTTATCTTGTCAACAATGAATTGCCAGTCTGCTCTAATCTGCTCTATGTCATGATGCAGTACACTCCATAACTCTACGATATCAATCTTTTTATCCTCTGGCCTTAGTGCATTGTCATGGAAATAAAACACGAATAATAGTTTTGCATTCTTTTCTAGAAAATGAGATGTGGCAAAGTTTTCTCTTGCAATATCACAGAAACTGAATTTGTTTAATACAATTCTCTCCTTTACGACTATTCCTTTTTCTCTTTTTATAAGTGGAACAGCTTTAAGCTCTACTCCGACCTCTGCAAAATCTGGTTTTGATGCTGTGTCATTCTCTTTCCCGAAATAGTTTTCTTCGAGAAATTCCCCGAATCTACCTTTCCCTCTATATTGCTTAGAATAATCAGGTATTGATTTCAGAACGAGTTTGTTATTATCTGAAAGCCTTTGATTTGTATCTTTGACTGTGCTGTATTCGAGTTCTTTTGCGTAATCAACTAATTCTTCTTCAGAATTCCACTTCATTGGTGTCTCCCTTTATTACTGTTATGATAACAGGTTTGGATGTATTTTTTAAAATTAAGTTGAAAATGATCTTGAAAAGAGGCGGTGGGATCGGTTACTATGTTACATTGAAGGATGTTTTTGATGTCAAAAGATAATCTTGATGTTGTTGAGCTTTTTGCTGGAGTCGGAGGTTTCCGGCTCGGTCTGGAGAAAAGCGGGTGGAAAACTGTATTTGCTAATCAATGGGAACCTGGCAAGAAAAACCAATGGGCATTTGATTGTTATAATAAGCATTTCCCAGATAGCATAAACAGCAATCAGGATATCTCTGAAGTGAATGCGGAAGACATACCCACGCACACTCTTCTTGTCGGAGGGTTCCCTTGCCAGGATTATTCTGTCGCATCTACTTTGATTAATTCAAAGGGAATAGAAGGTAAAAAAGGGGTTCTCTGGTGGGAAATACGCAGAATAATTGAAAGCAAAAGACCTCCTTATGTTCTGCTTGAGAATGTTGACAGGCTCCTTCGGTCTCCAGCAAAACAGAGAGGAAGGGACTTTGGAATCATCCTTTCCTGTCTGAACTCTCTTGGATATTCAGTTGAGTGGAAGGTAATAAATGCTGCCGAATATGGTTTTCCTCAGCGTAGAAGAAGGACATTTATATTTGCTACAAACCAGAAAAGTACTCAGAGAACATTGTATAGCAGAGATTTTGGTACTATCCTTACATCTTCTGGATTCTTTGCTCCTGTTTTCCCTTCTAAGAAATATGATGGTTCAGATTCCAGGCTTATTGACATCCCTCAGGATTTAGTAAGTCTTTCTGATGATTTCTCTGCTGATTTTGATAACAGCGGTATCTGTATTGATTTCTGCTGCCATACTACGCGGCTCGATCCAGATTATCATGGAAAGCAAATGACATTGGGTGACATTCTAGAAAAGAATCCAGCTGATAAATACGAGCTGAAAGATGAAGATTTGCCGAAATGGACTTATATGAAAGGTGCAAAGCGTGAACTTCGTAAATCATCTAATGGACATGAATATTATTATTCTGAAGGACCAATTGCATATCCAGATTATTTAGATAAGCCTAGTCGGACAATGCTTACTTCCGAATCAAGCAAGAACAGGACTACACATGTAGTTAAAGACCCTAGTTCAGGTAAAATGAGATTGCTTACCCCGATTGAATGTGAAAGACTGGATGGTTTTCCAGATGACTGGACTAATACAGGAATGCCAGAGAAATTCAGATATTTCTGTATGGGCAATGCTCTTGTTGTAGGACTTATTGAAATTATGGGTAATCGGATTAAAGATCTTATCTAATCAATAGATTCAGGTGTTTCTATTATAAAATCACGCAAGACTCATTATAGTGAATCCTCATATATGATTGTGGGTATTCCTCTATAATGTGTTATTAGTATCACTCTGCGTGGTACATCCTGCCAAGAATGAATAGAACAAGCCTGTCAGGCAGGAATCTGAGAAGGAATGTGAGAGCCTTATAGTTTATTCCGACTACTGTCCTTACAGGCGGATTCCTTCTTCTTACTATCTTCATTACTGCATCTGAGATCACTTCCGGTCCTTTTCCTGACAATTCATCATGCTCAATCTGCTTCAATGCCTTATTGTAGTATTCAGAATATGGAGAACCTGATGGTATTGCGCTCTTTCTTCGGGCTGTGAAGCCTGTATGCAGGTCTCCAGGCTCGATTATTGCTACAGTCAGACCGAATGGCTTTCCTTCGATTCTGAGAGTCTCATAGAATGCTTCCAGTGCATATTTTGTACAGCTGTAATGGGACTGGTATGGCAGCGGGACTCTCCCTGCAACTGATGAGACAGCAATGATCATGGATCTTTTATTTGATCTAAGCACTGGAGAGGCAAGCCTGGTCAGCGTCAGTGAGCCGAAGTAGTTTGTCTCAAACTGTGCTCTTACGAGAGAGATATCGCTGTCTTCTGCCGGGCCTGCGATGCCGAATCCAGCAGCCTGTACAAGAAGCGCAAAACTGCCGATCTCATCAAGTACATTCCTGATTGATTCCTCATCTGTAATGTCCATTTTCCTGAGGATGAGAGTTCCAGCTCCGATTCTCTCTTCCTTCTCAGGTGCATGGCGTGAGACTCCATATACAGTATAGCCAGCAGAAGCCAGTGCGATGGCTATCTTCTCCCCGATCCCGCTTGTTGCTCCGGTTACGAGGGCTTTCTTTCCGTAAAGATACCTGTCCTTCATGTTTACAATGATAATCATCGGGCCTGTGCAATGCTATATTTTATGCGTTATTTCTGTATTCTCCATATACAATGAAAGGCCTTCCAATTAGACTTTCATTGATGAAGAAGATTGTTATTGCATTTATTGTTTCAGTTTTTTTCCTGGCTTCGTGCCAGGATCGTGAGAGCTCTGCAGCAGAGACGATCAGAGTTGCTGTCTCTCAGGAGCCTCCGACTCTTGATGTCATGGTCAATACATCCCTGATCAGCCGCATCATATCGGTAGGGAATATCTATGAGAAGCTGCTGACAATGGATAATGCTGGGAATATACAGACAGAGCTTGCTGATAGCTATTCATTATCTTCTGATTCACGCATCCTGACATTCAGGATCAGGGATGGAATCAGATTCCATGATGGCAGCCTGCTCGATCCAGAAGATGCAATGCTTTCGATGAACAGGTGGCTTGATCTGTATAAGGCAGCCTCTGATATCACAGGAGGAGCAAGATTCTATGAGACAGAGGATGGAATCGGCATTTCAGCTGACTGCTCACTATCTTTTCTTCCAGTTCTGATCGCATCTTCTCCTCAGAGCGCTGTGATAATGCCGTCTGAAGTGATAAAAGAGCTTGATGGCAATGAAGTTGTCACCGCTTTCATCGGAACAGGGCCATACATGATAGATAAATGGAATGCCGGAGAGAAGATAGAGCTTGTGGCTTTTGATGGTTATTCCCCATATGGAGATAAAGGCAGGGCAAGAACTGAGCGCTTGGTTTACTTCTTTGTCCCTGATTCAGTCACAAGATCTCTTGGAATGCTCAGCGGAGCCTATGATTTCGCGAATGATGTGATGAGTGAGGACAGGGCTCTTTATAGCAGGAAGGATTCAGGTGTGGATGTCATAGAGGGAGCAGAGTCCGGATCTATCGGGATTGTGTTCAATAAGAGAGAAGGAATAGGATGTGATGCGGAATTCAGGAAAGCTGTATCACTGGCTGTTGATAGCAGAAAGCTCATGAAGGCATGCTATGGCGATTATGGCTGGAGCATCCACAGCGATTACATGGAGAAGGAACAGCCGTTCAGCGTTGCTGATTGGAACCCATATGAAGGGCAGAATACAGAGCAGGCAGCCGCAGCTCTTAAAAAAAGCACTTATAACGGGGAAAAGGTCAGGATACTCACTTCAAATAGCTCGAATATGGATAAGCTTGCAGTCTCTCTTGCAGATGACCTTGGAAAAATCGGCATTGACGCTGAACTCATAGTTCTGGACTGGTCTTCAATGATGGCAAGACGGTCAGACAGCACAGCGTGGGATATCCTGATCTCTGCATACTCATCGGTTCCGCTGCCTCAGATGAAGCTGTATCTCTCATCATCTTATCCTGGATGGATAGATGAGGATGCGGAGGGGTTAAGGATCATGGAGGGGATGAATTATGCCGGGTATGAGGAAGGCATCAGGATATGGCGTGATGCACAGCATGCATTATGGGAAAGCGTTCCTGTGGTTGTGCCAGGGCATTATACGACAGCATATGCAGAGAGCACATCCCTTGATGGCGTTATAATAAACAATGGGTTCTATTTCTGGAATGCCTATAAGAAGGAAAAGCGTTGAGAAGGTATGTTTTCCATAGATCTCTTTCAGTGGTGATCACTGTTTTATTCGTCTCCCTGCTTGTTTTCTTCCTTATGGATAGGGCAGAAGGAGATCCCATGGCATATATCTATGGTGATGATGTGGCAGTGGGAATAGCCATGGAAGGCCATGATGATCTGCCATTCTTTATCCGCTACTGTGCTTTCATGCGCTCATTCCTATCGCTGAAGTGGGGGCATAATGCGGCTGGAAGGGATATAAGGGAGCTGATTGCATCCAGGTTTCCTGTGACATTATCGCTTACTCTTATATCTGGGACTATATCTATCCTGTTTTCTTTTCCTCTGGCAGTACATGCATCAGTGCGTAAGGACTCGTTCAGTGAGAAGCTGCTCTCAGCAGCATCTGCAATAGGGCTTTCCCTGCCATCATTCCTGATTGCATTCATGCTGATCATTGTCTTCGCTGTCACTCTGAGATTATTCCCTGTGGCTGGCTATATACCTTTGGAATCAGGAGTGTTCAGCCATATCAGATCATTGTTCCTTCCGTCTCTTACTGTTGCTGCAGTGCAGAGCGCACTGTATCCCAGGATGTTCATGAATGCTTTGAGGGATAGCCTTGGCTCTGATTATATCGCAGCATCCAGAGCCTGGGGACTCAGTGATGGGGAAGCGCTATTCAGGGAAGCGCTTCGTCCATCAATGCCGGTTGCTATTGCCATGCTGTTTCAGAATGCTGTATCCGGCATTGCAGGATCTGCTGTTGTCGAGACTGTGTTTGCGCTTCCTGGAATCGGATCAATGCTCGTATCCGCAGCACTTGCCCGTGACAGCATCCTGCTTGGAATCTCCCTTCTGCTCCTCTCTGTGATATCTGCTGTGCTTTTCATAATCTCTGAGATCCTGATCGCAGTCGCGGACCCAAGGATCGGGAGGCAATATGCGTAGGCTCAGGATTGGTGCTGCGATTATCATTCTGATGGTCCTTGTCTCTGTATTCTCTGCATCAGCCGGGACTATAGATATGGATAACAGGCTATCCCGACCTTCCCTTGCATATCCTTTCGGATGTGACTCATTCGGGCGTTCCCTCTTCCCGCGTCTCTCCTATGGTTTTCTTGTCTCGCTGTCAGTCGGGGCTTCATCTGCCATGATATCCGTGGCATTATCTGCTGCTTTGTCTTTCGCTATAATCAAGGCTGGAAGGCTGAGGCCAGTTTTATATGCAGTCCTTGATGGTATGAAGGTGATCCCGTCAATTGTGCTTGCCCTGTTTCTTGCATCTATCTCAGGACCAGGGATCAGGAATATAATATATGTGCTCGTATTCTCGTTTGTCCCCAGTGCTACAAGGACATTCTGCTCTGTTATGGATAGAATCTATAGGCTGCCATTCATAGAGGCTGCCTATGCAGAGGGGGCAGGGGAGATGAGGGTGTTCTTCCGCCATGTTCTTCCACATTCATCATACTATCTAAGGGAGGAGGCGGTATCTCTGGCCCTTTCTGCTATCCTTATTGAATCATCTCTTTCTTTCATAGGTGCAGGAGTCTCTGTCTCGACTCCGTCAATCGGCCTGATACTTCAGGAGGCAAGGCCTTTCCTTCTCACATATCCTCATATGGCACTGTTTCCATCTGCGGTGCTCATAGTCCTTGCCTCATCGCTTCTCATGATCAGCAGAGGCTTAAGAGAGCTTGACTCTCCCTCTGAGTGACCGCAGTAGCGTCAGCTTATCTGCATATCCTAAATCGCCTCCGATCGGGAGCCCTGAAGCAAGCCTGGTTATTGTCAGGTCGCTGTCTTTCAGCAGCCGCTTTATGTATAAGGCTGTTGTGTCTCCTTCCTCAGTCGGATTAGTTGCTATTATTATCTCCCTGAAGCTCCCTTTCCTTATCCTGTCCATGAGGGAAGTGAAGGACAGCTGCTCTGGCCCGATTCCGTTAAGAGGGCTGATTGCGCCACCTAGGACATGGAAGAGCCCATTGTAAATCCCGGCATCTGCTATTGTAAGCACATCCTGAGGCTGTTCCACTATGCATAGTACTGATTTATCCCTATCAGGTGATGAGCAGAATATGCATGTATCGCTCTCTGCATAAGCACCGCATACTGGGCATGGATGTATCCTGTCCTTTATCGTCCCTATTGCATTCCCAAGAGCCCTGTTGTAATCACTGTCACACCTTATCAGATGATAGGCAATGCGGGATGCAGACTTAGCTCCCATTCCCGGAAGCTTCTTAAGGAGTCTTGTGAGCTCATCCAGTGCTGTCATACCTTGATGCCCAGCCCTTCTGCGGAGCGCCTTGTATAGGCTTCGACTTCTCTTCTTATCTTATCCCCTGCATCATTCACTGCAGATGTTATGAGGACCTCAAGCGTGTTCTTCTCATTCTTATCAATCATTACTTCATTGATGTTTATTGAGAGGACCTTGAAGTTTCCATTGAGCGTCACTTCCACCATTCCAGCTCCTGCAGAGCCTGTTGCTGTTATCTTCTCTATGTCTTCCTTAACTGTCTTCATCCGGGCTTCTATCGAGCCCATCTGCTTCATCAGATCGAATGGGTTTATATTCATTCTCTGCTCTCTCCTTAGCTGTTTTCTCATGAATTATCACATTGCCGCCGAAGATGTTCCTCAGGATCTGCATCTCCTCTGAGATCTCTCCCTTCTCAGTGCTCTTCTCTTCTGCCCTGAACTGGACTGTATAAGCTTCTCCGGCAAGCTCTGATAGTATATTCTCAACAGGCTTTGTGCTGTCCTTGATTACATTATAGTCAAGAGCACTTGCTATTGTGATCACTGCATGCCCAGGCCTGTCCTCTATTATGGATCTTGCGCTTCCTATTATGCGGGAATGCTTAAGCAGTCCTTTCTGCCTGAGCTGTTCCTGAATGAGAGGAAGCAGTTCAGGGCCTACCTGAAAAGGGCTATCATCATGGCTCCATGCATCATCCTGCGGCTCCTCAGTGCTGTACATTGAAGGGACTGGATCGCTGACTGCATCTGGTACTGCAGATTCCTGGACCTGTACGGTCTTTTCTGATGGCGCTTCGATCACAACAGGCTCTTTCTTCTTCTTTATCACAACATCGCCAGAGATTATCCCGTTCTTCATCTCTTCGAGCTTTCTTAAAAGGCTTTCCTGTGATATGAGTTTAGTAAGGGATGACAGCCGGGATACCAATAGCTCTGTCTCGAGTCTTGGTGATATTGTATATCTTAAGTCTCTATATAGATTTATAAATGCTTTGAGTGCAGCTTCGATCTGCTCTTCCGTAAGTGCTGAGACCAGATCTTCCGGAATGTCGCTCTCAACTACTCCAAGCAGGTCCGGCCGTCTGATGCCACTCTTATAGAGCATAAGTGTTCTGAAGAACTCTGCAGAATCCTTTACGATGCGTTCTGCTGATACACCATTGTCAAAGAGCGATGCGAGCTTTTCAAGCGCATCTTTCACATTCCCGGATATAGATGCTCTTACAATCTCAGTGATTGCGGAGAAGCCAGCAAGATTCAGCCTTTCCTTTATCTTCTGGAGCGTTATGTGGTCAGATGAGAAAGCCGCGACCTGGTCAAAGAGCGTGTAAGCATCCCTCATTGAGCCAGTGGCTTCCTTGCTGATCCAGAAGAGCGCATCCTCATCTGCATGGATTCCCAGATCCTCAGCTGCACTCCGCAGGCACTTGATTATGAGTTCCTGGCTTATCAGCTGGAATCTGAACTGCTGGCATCTTGATCTGATTGTCGCAGGGACTTTCTGAAGCTCTGTCGTTGCAAATATGAATATGATATATGATGGAGGCTCCTCAATTGTCTTCAGAAGCGCATTGAATGCAGATGTGGAGAGCATATGGACCTCATCAATGATGTATATCTTGTATCGTGAGCTCTGAGGAGGGAATAGGACCTCTTCCTTGATTGCCCTTATATCATTGACGGATGTATTTGAAGCACCATCGATCTCTATCACATCGGTGCTGGCCCCTTCTGCGATCTCCCTGCATGATGAGCAGACGCCACATGGATGTGCCGTCGGGCCTTTCTCGCAGTTCAGTGCCTTGGCAAGCAGCCTTGCTGAGCTTGTCTTGCCTACGCCTCTTGGCCCTGAGAAGAGATATGCATGGGCTATCCTGCCTTCTTTTATTGCATTCTCAAGTGTTGATACAACAAATTCCTGACCCACAAGAGTCTCAAAATTCTGAGGTCTTTTCCTTGTTGCAGTTACTTCGTAAGCCATTTTGCCTCCACTTAGATGATAGCATAGAATAAGGTCTGCCAAGAAGGTGCATGAATAATAAAAACAGCAGCAAATGGTCCTGGTCACATGCAAAATCCTCTGACCGCTGCTACATTCCTGTCCTGACGGGGTTGGGAGGCATGCATTGCCTGGTATCTGCTGCTGATAGAGAAGGGAGGGAGTTGCACTCTCCTTATGCTGTTCTTTCTCTCATTGACTGTATTTTAATACCATCTTTTTGAAGTAATTACAAGATGCATGTTTGCCATGATTCTCTATGAATACTGGCCATGTCGGGCTTCCTGTATGCTAAGTGCTTTGAAAAGTTATCGTTTCTCGTGTATAACCCAATTATAGTCGTAATAGGAGCCGCTTCATGGCAGAGAATAAGAATAGCAAGATGGATATGATCAATGGGAGCATTCTTCCGAAAGTCCTGGTTTTCACATTGCCTGTCATGGCCTCTAGCTTTCTCCAGCAGCTTTTCAACTCTGTTGATTCTGCGGTTGTCGGACAGTTCTCCGGCTCAATGGCACTTGCTGCAGTAGGAAGCAACAGCCCGCTGATCAATCTCTTTCTCAACCTATTCAACGGGCTTTCCGTCGGAGCGAATGTCGTGATTGCGAAGCTGATCGGAGAGAGAAGGGAAGATAAGGTGGAGAAAGCAGTGCCGACAGTCATGCTTGTGGCTATTCTTGGCGGTTTCCTGCTTCTGTTTCTCGGCATCTTCCTCTCCACTCCGCTGCTTGAGATGATAGATACGCCGGAGGAGATCCTTCCGCTTGCGTCCCTGTATCTGAAGATATATTTTGCAGGCATGCCATTCATCATGATATTCAATTTCGGATCTGCGATCCTCCGCAGCTATGGTGATACGAAGAGGCCTCTCTATGCTCTTATGCTTGCCGGGATTGCCAATGTCATCCTGGATCTGGTGTTTGTTGCCGGCTTGGGAATGAGTGTTGCAGGAGTCGGGATTGCTACAGTGGTCTCAAATGCGATCAGCTCGATGATTGTCCTTGCAATGCTTCTGCGCCACAAAGGGTGCATCAGACTGTCCTTCAGGGATTTCTCATTCAATAAGAAGGCCTTTGGCCTGATGTTCCGCATCGGAATGCCTGCTGGAATGCAGGGACTGCTCTTCTCTCTATCCAATTTCTGCATACTTGGAGCTATAAACAGCTTCGGCCCATATGCTGCTGCTGGATCTGCTGCATGCAACAACTATGATCACTTCTCGTATTTCATATGCTCTGCTTTTATCCAGGCTGCTGTCACTTTCACCAGCCAGAACTATGGAGCTGGAAAATATGAAAGATGCAAGAAGATCTACTGGATCATACTGGCATCCAGCGTTCTCATCGGGCTTGTATTCGATCTTACTGTGACAGTCTTCCGCTATCCTCTGCTCTCTATATTCACAGATGATCCGGAAGCGCTGTATTATGGAAGCATAAAGGTGATTATCGGAATCTCGTGCCATACGCTGATCAACTTCTATGAGATACCAGGCGGATGCCTGAAGGGGCTGGGCAGATCGATGGTCTCGGCATTGATCACACTGTTCTGCTGCTGCGTATTCAGGCTCTTCTGGATTTATGCAGTCCTTCCGCACCATCATACATATTCATTCATGATGCTTGTGTACCCACTGAGCTGGATACTTGCCAGCATCTTCCTGAATATTGCATATTTCAGAGTGCGTAAGAAGATCTTTGATTCAGCTGCAAACCCTGTGTATAGCTATTAAGCTATCAAAGCTTGAATAGTCTAAGGAAATATCCGGATTCATTGGGAGTTCCAATACTTACTGGCTTTTAGATATCCAATGAATAAAAGACAGTATATTTCTCAGGATTCAGTACTTAGCAGGTATTTCTTACCAGGAACTGGAATGAGCGTCTTTATCCTGCCTTTTGCAAGGTTTTCAAAAACAGCAGGATCTGCGCCATTTTCCCTGAATAAATCAAAGTGGGTAGGTATTAGATTAGAAGCTCTTAAATCAAGTGCAAGTTCTATTGCTTCTCTTTCATCCATGTTTCCGACAATGCCTTTGGCTTCTCTTTCCTTATCACGTCCGTTGATTGGCAGGAAAAGGTAATTGAATGGAGCTTCTTTTTTTAGATCTTCAAGGAGAATATCGGATGAGATTAAGTCTCCTCCGTGGAAGAGCCTTAACTTTCCATAAGAGATGATATAGCCATAGAACTCAGAATAGTCCTTAGCAGAGTATCTGTATTCCATATGCGGGACTGGAATAGGAGAGATGGACACATCTTTGTCTCTATAGCATTCATAGTCGTGAAGAGCTATTTTTAAAGAGGATGGGATATCAAGAGAAGAGAGAATATGGCGTGGTGCGATGACTTTGCATGGCTTTTTGCGTTTAGCTAGCTTTTCAATGAGTGCTTTATCCAAGTGGTCTCTATGCTCATGAGATACTAGGACATAATTGATGTCTGGCATCTCATCTATCTCAAACGGAGGCTTCACAGCTCTTCGTGATATATTTGTTTCATTGTAATACAGATCAGAGATGATAAGATCTATAGCAAGCTTTATATGGCCAAGATTCATTATGAATCCGCATTGCCCCATTGCTATCATCTCTTTATCATCAAGAGCATCAATTTCACGGATGAGTCCCGCTTTGTTCTCTCTCCACATTTTCTAACCCTTTAACCCTGATGTAGCTATTCCTTCTACGAAGTATTTCTGTGCTAGGAAGAAGAGCACTACAAGAGGCAATATTGAAATGAGCGCCATTGCCATTATCTGGTTCCACTGCACGGCTGATGATGTATCCAGTGATATTCTCAGTCCCAGTGAAATAGGGTATTTCTCAACCTTGCTTATATATATCAGAGTATTGAAGAAATCATTCCATGTCCACATGAACTTGAAAAGGCCTGCTGAGAACAGCGCAGGTTTCATCAGAGGAAGCAGAATGCGCCCGAATATGCCTACTGGGTTACAGCCATCAATAGTCGCAGCCTCATCAAGCTCCTTAGGAATCCCTCTTATGAACTGGACAAGCATGAAGATGAAGAAAGCATCACAGGCAAAGAGTGCGGGAATGATGAATGGCTTATAGCTATCAAGCCAGCCCCACTTATTGAAAAGCAGATAACGGGGGATGATGATTACGGAGTTTGGAAGCATCAGTGTTGAGATCATAAGTGCGAAAAGAGGCTTTTTCATCGGGAACTTGAACCTTCCGAAACCATAAGCAACGATAGCACTTGAGAAGACTGTGAAGAGCACAGTAGGAAGCACCATCTTGAATGTATTCATGATATAGAGCCCAAATGTATTCCTTCCGATTCCGTTCCAGCCATTCTTATAACCATCGAGAATGAATTTTTCTGGCAATAAGCTATAAGAACCAAGAATCTCATAGTTAGTCTTGAAGGAAGAGAAGAACATCCAGATCAGTGGAATGAATATTATCTTTGATTTTAACCTGCTGTTTTTTGTAACCATCAGAATTCACCTCCATCCTGGTAATAAACCCACGCATCAGAGGATCTGAATACTAAGAGTGTAAAGAGAAGTATTATTGCAAATAGAACCCAGCTGATAGATGATGCATAACCCATCTTGAAGTTGTTGAAACCTTCTTCATAGAGCTTAAGGCCAATTAGATATGTGGATTTCAATGGTCCGCCATTAGTGATTACGAATGCTGATGTAAAGCTCTGGAGTGCATTGATCATCTGCATGATTAAGTTAAAGAAGACAATTGGTGTAATCATAGGGAATGTGATATGCAGGAAGCATTTCCACTTTGAAGCGCCATCAAGGGAAGCTGACTCATAGTATTCTGCTGGTATCTGCTTCAGGGCTGCTAAGAATAGGACCATTGAAGATCCGAATTGCCAGATCTGTAATAAGCTTATTGTGTATAGTGCAATATGAGGGGAACCAAGCCAATCAACTGGAGGGATCCTGAGAGATGAAAGCATATTATTAACCATGCCGTCTTTCATGAACATCAGCTTCCATAGTGCAGATATCGCAACTGAGCCACCAAGTATAGATGGGAGATAAAAGAGTGTTCTGAAGAAGTTCACGTGTTTTATCTTCATGTTCAGAAGTAACGCAACAATCAATGCGAAGATCAGTTTCCCCGGTACAGAAATAATAGCGTAGTGGATTGTCACGCCGATTGATTTCTTAAAGTCCGGATCTATAGTGAAGAGCTTTCTATAGTTCTTAAGACCGACAAAGTGTGCTTTGCCGAATATGCTATAGTCTGTGAATGAATATATGAATGATGAAAGGAATGGATATAGCTGAAATACTAAGAAGCCAATAATCCAGGGTGCGATGAAGAGCAAGCCCCAGTAGCCTTGTTTCTCCTTCATGCCTATTTTTCTAGATTTCAAGATGTTATTCCTCCTGTTTATAGTAAAGAGAATAACATCTGAGTTTTTGCCTTCGTAGGCTTTAACATTCGATAAAAGGTATCATTTTACGCTTTGAGGCAAAAAAAGAATTGCGTTATCTGTTTCTATGAAGAGATGATATAGGCTAGGAGAACATGTTTGTATAGTGCGATTTTAGTAGATGATGAAAGGCCTTTTTTAGATGGGTTTGTATCAATGATAGACTGGTCATCTTATGGCTTTGAGATTGTAAAGACCTTTGATAAAGCCAGGGAAGCACTTCTATATCTTAGAGAGAACAGTGTGAATCTGGTTGTTACGGATATCATGATGCCAGGTATGGATGGCTTAGAGTTCTTAAAAGAGGCCAAGGCAATCAATCCAGATATAGCAACTATAATACTCAGCGGTGCTGGCAGCTTTGAGTATGCGCAGAAGGCTATAAGGGTAGGAGCTTCAAATTATTTACTGAAACCTGTGAATGTGGATGAACTCGCACTTTCCCTTATGGATATAAAAGAAGCCCTTGATACCAGATTTGATGCTGAGGTCAGTATTGGAAGCTTTGATGGCTATTATAAGGATGTGGTTGAGACAATCAAGAGAAGTGTCTTGATGAACTATAGGACAGTCACACTTGAGAATATTGCAATAGAAGTGAAAATGAGTACCAATTATGTCTCAAAACTCTTCAAGAAGGTCTCAGGACAGAATTTCTCTGACTATCTTATTGAAGTCAAAATGACCAATGCTATGCGGTTCCTGAAAAACAATGAGCTTAAGATTTATGAGATTGCTTATATGATAGGCTATGATAACCCAAAGAACTTCACGCGGGCTTTCAAAAAGTATTGGGGCAAGAGTCCTTGGGAATATAAGGAAAATGGATTTAAAGAGTAATAAGATAATCAGAAGCATCAAGCTTAGATTCTTCCTGCGGAATCTGCTTTCTTACATTGCATTGATGACAATCCCGATGCTTCTGATAGTATCTGTATCCAGTTACTTCATTAAAGAGAATATATACAAGCAGATAAAATCAAACACAGAGACAATATTCTCGCTTTCAAATAATGTGCTTGAAGAGCTCTTATTTGATTCAGAGAAGATAAGCATATATATAAACTCGCATTCTGATCTGCTTCTCTCTCTTTTCGCACTCTTTAATGGGGATGATATAGAGTATGAGTATTTAGATGAATATTACGGCTATATTGAAGAGAGACTGGTTTATTCACCATATGTTCACTCAATCATAATTACCCAGAAAGGCGTTGATTATATGGTTGTGAACACAGATATCGTACCTTCTGAGAGTTTTAAGGATATAGTCTTGAAAGAAGGTTCCTCAATTACGAGAAATGAGATAAAGCTCGGTCCTTGGGACAGAGCAAGGACAGATGTTGTCACATTCTCTATTCCGCTGAAGTACGGAATATATCTCTTAGTGAATGTAAATGAGAAATACATAAAGGAACTTCTGGATAGCGCAACTCAATACAGCAATGAGATCATATTGCTTCTGAATAGCAATGGAGAGGTTATCTCAGGCAATTCTATCTATGAAAATGCTCCATTTGAGTTCTCTTCAATAGATGAAGAGGACTACATAATGCAGAGCCGAGACATCCTGAATGAAGGAGACTCAATAGTTGCCTTCATTCCAAAAGAAGAGGCTGTGGATATACCTAAGACAATTATAAAGATAACTTTATTGTTAACGCTTTTCATATGTCTAGTATCTCTTATAATCGCATTGCTGCTTTCCCGGTCTCTCTATGGGAAAATCAATAGGATACTTGAGCTTTTTGAAGATAATGGAGAGCTTGATGAAGAGGTGCTGAAGTTATCAAAACGCCATTTTGATACATATCACTATATCCTTGAGCGTATTGCTAGCAACTATGTCAGAGAGACTAATCTGAAGTCGCAGGTCGTTCAGACAAAGCTTGATCTGACAACCATGCAGCTTACAGCGCTTCAGTACCAGATCAATCCTCATTTTATATTCAATACCCTCCAGTCGATAGACTTGGCAATTAAGAGCAAGGATAAAACATCAAGTGCAAGCTTTATGATCTCTAACTTCTCAACTATCCTTCGTTATTCGCTGCAAAGCCCAACAGGGCTAGTAGCACTGGAAGAAGAGATAGATATCACAAGAAAGTACATCGCGCTTCAAGCTATCAGATTCCAGGACCGTGTAGTGGTTTTATGGGATTATGATGAGGATGAGATAGCAGGCTATGGCTCTATAAGAATGCTTTTTCAGCCTCTTATTGAAAACATATATCAGCATGGCCTGAAAGAGGGTGGAGAGAAGACAATAGTAGAGGTCCATATAGAGCTACAGTCTGATGTGATTTATATAGAAATTGCAGATGATGGCCCTGGAATGAGTGCCGAAAAACTGGAAGAGCTGCGGAAAAACATCAAGAATACAGCCCCTCCTTCACGCCATATAGGCTTCTATAATGTCAATCAGAGACTATGCATGACCTTCGGATTTAGAAGTGCGCTTAAAATAGTAAGCCAGGAAGGAGAAGGCTTTAAGGTATCAGCAGTTATCCCATATTGCATAGTTGAAAATGATACCTTTTGATAAAATGTGATAATACATGGCCTCATGTCCTTAGGTTACCATTTTAGTTATGAAAACAATCAGGTTTGAGACAGTATCGAGATATAACAAGGTCAATTGCCCTGTGACAGCTTCTATTCCTTTCTCTGAAGGAAAGCTTAGAGAAGACGATATAAAAGAGTATTTCATAACAGATAACAGCAATACATATCCATATCAATACAAAGTCACATCTAGCTATAGTGATGGCTCAGTCAGATTTCTTCTCTTAAGGTTCCTTGCTCAATTTGATGCAAATCAGCCTAAGGCTTTCAGTTTTGGGAAAGAGGAGAAAGAAAATCATGCGTCTTTCACGCCCATCGAGATAAAGAGGAAAACAGATGGCTCATTAGAGATTAAAAGCAGCAGGCTCTCACTATCTCTGGGAGCTCCTGGTGAGACTCTTATTAAGGAGTTCTCTGATCAAGATAAAGCTATTGCATCAACTGAAGGCCCATTTATCAGCAATGGAATTGAAGAGTTTGAAGCATTTACAGGCATTGATGGATGGAGATGTGAGGAAGAGGGACCACTGTATTCAGTCCTTAGTACATCCGGTAAGCACATAGCTAAGGATAAGACCTAGTTTGATTACATATTCAGAGTGAAGATCTGGGCAGAGTATGGGAATGCTGAGGTTGAGTATCAGATAATAAATAAGGAAAAGGCGAAGACAGAAAGCTCTGTCTCACTCACTCTCGACAATGAGCAGGCAGGCCTTAAGTATGATGATGAATATCCAAGAGAACTGCTTCATGGCCTTAGATTCAGAATAAAGCCAGCTAAGAGCGGTGATGTAAGGAAAGCAATATATACTTCTTCTTTCAATGCACATGCAGAAGAGGCAGGAGAGGATGAGGAATTAATATCGATAGTTGATGCTGATACTATCATTAACACTGCTAATGAGATGTTTCCAGAGGTTATGTTCTCGACCTATGGTGTTGTCTGGAAGAACAAGGATAGCTTGTTTGGTGCAGAGATATACCAGGCATATCAGAACTTTCCAAAGGCATTGCATGTGAATAAGGATGATATAGAACTCTGCTTATATCCAGAAGAGAGTGAGCCGATAGAGTTTCCACAGGGTGTACAGA
The DNA here is from genome assembly GCA_934276695.1 of uncultured Spirochaetales bacterium. Classification (GTDB taxonomy): domain Bacteria; phylum Spirochaetota; class Spirochaetia; order Sphaerochaetales; family Sphaerochaetaceae; genus Ornithospirochaeta. The sequence continues at coordinate 3,752 of CAKQTF010000005.1, read as the reverse complement.
AGACATCAAGATTCTTCTTATTCACTATGGATCCAGACACAGAAGAGCGCATGGTTGTCGATAATCTCCTGACACTTGAGATGCCTCCGCAGCCGTATGTGGATCCAGAGGAGTATATAAATGCTCATATCTTCGGAAAAGAAGTATCTACACTTGTAAACCCTCAGACAGAGCGCTTCCTGTATCGCTTCATTGACTCCAGGGCTAAAGGTCTTGGCTTTTTAAATTTCGGTGATTGTCCTGAGTGGGAATATAGTAAGCAAGGCAGAAGCAAAGGAAGGGATATCTGGATTAATAATGAATATGATATGGTCCATAACTTCATCGTCTTATTCTCACGCTCTGGAGATAGACGCTACTTTGATTATGCCAAAGCTGCAATGAGGCATTGGCTGGATGTAGACTATTGCCACTATAGCGAGAGACCATACCATGAAGGGCTCTTATATACGCATAGCGTTAATCATGTATCAGGACAGATGGTGCCAAGCCATCAGTGGATACAGGGGTTTTTAGACTACTATCATCTAACAGGGGAAGAAGAAGCGCTTAATGCTGCTTTTACTATCGGCAGCAAGCTGGAAGAGCTGGTAAGGCTTCCGATGTATAATGTTCCAGGCATGGTAGAGCCTAGAGAGATCGGCTGGGCTCTTAGGAACTTCATTGATTTATATACTGAAACTCATGATAAGAGATGGCTTGATGATTGTCTCCCTATAGTTGAGACTTATGTACGCTGGGCTGATCTGATGGGGACATGGACAAGCCCATATCCAGATAATTATATGGATAGGGTTCCATTTATGATGCAGGTCGGAATCGGTGGCCTATATGAGTACTATAAGATAGCAGGCGGCGAGAAGATCAAGGATACGCTTCTGATGGTCATTGATGATATCGTTGCTAACTGCTATGTTCCGCGTCTCGATATGTTCTTATGCAAAATGCATCCATCCATTAGATTCCAGAACTTAAATGGAATGGTATTAGAGACACTTGAGATTGGATACCGCCTGACTGGGGATATTGTCTACCTCAGAAAAGGGCTTGGGATGTTTGATTGGATAACTAAGGAAAATGCACCTCCAATATATGATTTCTCAAAGATAAAAAGAGATGAGCACACTGTGATCTACAACTGTCCAGTAGGACCTAAGAGATTCTCACAGACAATCATCCCGCTTCTCAGGTATTACACAGCGGTGATGGAAAATGATTTGATCTGAGCATAAAGCGTATAAAAAAGGAGTAAAAAATGAAAAAAGGATTGTTTTTCACTGTATTATTGGTAATGCTTTGTGTTCTTTCTCCTCTATTTGCAAACGGCAGTGCAGAGGTAAAGAGCGCAGAGCCTTCTAAAGCTTCCCTGAGAATGTCTTGGTGGGGTAACGATGCAAGGCATAAGGCGACAATCGAAGTAATAGATCAGTATATGGCTAAGAACCCTGATGTCGAGATTGTTGCTGAGTATCGAGGAAAGAGTGAGAGGGAAAAGGTAGCAACACAGCTAGCTGGCGGTACAGTTGCAGATATAGTGCAGCTTAATCCGCCTTGGATGGGTGACTTTACAGCACCAGGCACAGACTTCTTTGAAGACCTTCGCTCATACAGTGATGTCCTTGACCTTTCAGGCTTCAGCAAGCAGTTCATGGAAGAGAATGGAGTATATAATGGAGTGCTGATCGGACTTCCTGCAGGTATTAATGCCAGGACAAGCATTATTAATAAGACACTTGCAGAGCAGTTTGGAGTTCCTACATCAATCGATACAAAGTGGACATGGGATGACTTCTATAGAATCGGTAAGACAGTGCATGAGAAAGACTCATCAAAGTACTTCTTTAATGCTGACACTGTTGATATGACAGAGTTCGTGCTTCTTCCATACCTCGTTCAGCGCACAGGAAATCAGCTTATTGAGGCTGATTATAAAAGAGGATTTACAGAAGCAGAGCTTGTTGAGGCATTCAGCTATATTGCTAAGCTCTATAAGGATGGCGTAGTTGTACCAGTACAGGAAGGAAATGTGTTCCTGAATTCAATCTGGACTAACCCTGATTGGCTGAATGGGAATATTGTACTTGAGTTCTCATGGACCAGCTTATATGGTGCTGTAACAGGAGATGTTAAGGGTGAGATGGGTACATTCATCCTTCCATGCTTAGAAGATGCGAAGGACACAGGATTGATCATTACGCCTTCACAGCTTTTCAGCATTTCAAAGACAAGCAAGAACAAGAGGGAAGCTGCTGAGTTCCTGAATTATTTCTTCAATGATCCGGATGCAGCCATTACTCTCGGTACTGTTCGCTCAATCCCTCCAACAGCAGCTGCACAGGAAGCATGTGAGAAGGCAGGCCTGATTGATGCTGAGATCCTGAAGGCAACACAGTATGCACAGGAGAATCAGGGGCTTTCTAGAAATACGCTTTCTGGGAACTCAGAGATTGTTAAGGTGCTGAATAATGCTATTGAGAAGATTGCGTATGATTCATCTAAGGTAAATGAAGCTGCAGCAGAGGCTGTGAAGATGATTGATTACATTCTTAAAGAGATGAAATAATATACCACTGTTTAAGGAGCTGTTTCATAAGCAAAGCATATGAGATGGCTCCTTTATGTATTAATTATTGTCCTGCATAATATTCAAGCATATGCAATTTCAGTATTTCATATTTGTGTCCGTTTTTCTGTATTATGCCTTCTTTTGTAAGTGCTGAAAGCTCTCTGAATAGGGCTGCCCTGCTTATTCCAAGAGCTGATGCAAGTTCATCCCGTGTCCGGTATTTCTTATAGCTCCCATTAAGTATTGCAAGCGCTATGCTGCTTCTTGCGCTCTTTGCGGATATGCCTGCAATCCTTTCAATCAGAAAATGGATTTTGGAATTCATAATGCGGCAGTATTCCTCCAATGCCTCTGGGTTCTCTATAAGTTTCTTCCTGAAAAGATCCTTTCTTATCATGAGAAGCTCAGAGTTCTCGCCGCATTCAAGCACTGTCATGATTTCATTGCTGATGAATAGATCCGATATCCCGAATATGTCACCAGCCTTCAGCTTTGATATCATTATCCTTTTATCGTCAGCAACCTGGCACATAACATTTATCGTGCCATCCAGTATTCCGATTGTGTAATCAGATGAACCATCAACAAGCACGCCTTTCCTAAGCCGTCTTATGAATCCATCTTCCTTTCTTATGCCACAGATAGAGAATAACATCATAACAGTATACGGTTAGTAATTACTAACTGTATGAATCCTGTCATATCTTCAGATTAAAATCAACAGCAACAGTCTCAGATGAGACTGTTCTGACAAGTAAGTTATACTAGACTAACTATATGAGAAGAATAGTTATGGTTTCTGGTACATCCGCTTCTGGGAAGACATCTCTGCTGATGCATATGCTTCCTCAGATCATTTCATGTGGCTATAAGCCTGCTGCTGTGAAGATGGACTGCTTTGAGAGCATGGATAGGGCTATGTTCTCTTCCCTTGGCATTCCGTCAGTGCTTGGCCTGAGCGGTGATATCTGCCCTGATCACTTTCTGGTGTCCAATCTTCCAGAGCTATGGTCATGGGCCGAGGATAATGGAGCAGATTATCTCTTCATCGAGAGCGCAGGGCTATGTCATAGGTGCTCACCGCTTACAGAGAGGTCAATTGCGGTAACAGTGCTGGATGCTACGGCAAATGCGTTCTCACCTGGACGCATGGGGCCGATGGTTACAGAGGCCGATATGATTGTTC
>CAKQTF010000004.1 GCA_934276695.1 uncultured Spirochaetales bacterium | reverse complement strand
GAATTATATACCTCGCGACAGCCTACAGTGCCAGATGCACCATCAACATTCTTGACTGCAACACCTACTCCTAGCTCATTCTGAAGATACTGAGCAAAAATACGTGCATATGAATCTGTATCTCCTCCAGCCTTAACTGGAACAAGAATAGTAATATCCCTAGACGGATAGGTCTCTGTTGAGCCCTGAGCAAAAACTGATGTGCATGCAATTAATAACACTATGCAAATCAAAAAGAACTTTCTCATAAGAACCTCCTTAGATCCTTCTTTTATCATGGCTATAGAGTATTATTGAAGTTTATTCAGTTCAATAAAAACAAAAATTGTATTTTTATGAACAAAATTCAGACAGAAGAACCATTTGCAACATCATAATTAATTGCGAGTTCTTCATTATATTTTGAGCCCATACGGTTACCAATCATGTAGTACAGTATCTCGATTATCCCAATGATAGGGATCCTAAGTGTAAAATGATTATCATGATTTTCTGCTGGCATCGAGAGCGGCGCTAAATGCACATCCATAAATTTTGAAAATGGGGTATTCTTGAAATTGCTTATTCCTATCATCGCACACCCGCTTTTCTTTGCTTTTGCTGCTAGCTGGATTATATCTTTATTCACGCCAGACTGGGAAAAGAAGACAGCAAGAGAATCCTTATTGAGATGTGATGCCGAAAGCTGTTTGTAATGCCAGTCTGAATATACTTCAACTGGAAGACCAAGCCTAAAGAAATAATCAAATGCTTCTTCTGCAAGGATATTTGATGTGCCAACACCAAAAAGAGAGATCCGCTTAGCATTCATTATTAAATCAACAGAGCGTTCGAATGTCTGCCTATCAATAGATTTAGTGATTTCGCTGAGAATCTTAATATTAGATGATATGACATGCTGATACGGTTCCTCTTTTTCCTCTGCTTCCTGCTGTTGCCAGTATCCAATGGGGTTAACAATCTCCGCTGCAAGACAGATCCTAAATTCCTTCCATCCGGAGAAACCTAAGACCTTGGTTGTTGCTACAATAGTTGACTGCGCAATTCCAAGTACGGCAGATAGCTCCGCAATAGGCATATTAACAGCATTTTCCCTATTATTTACGATGAAATCAGCAAAAACCTTTTCGCTATAGCTAAGGGAGTCATATTTCTGAGAAATCATTGTCAGGCAGCTTTTCATACTTTAGATTATACAGCTTTATTTCCTATCTTTTCAGCTTCTCTGCAAGAGAAAGGAACTTCTTATCAGACTGGATTGCATGTGTCACAAACTTCCCATCATAGAACATGGCATATGTGGTAACCGGCGCAGGTACATTCTGTGCACTCGCCTTATCTGTTATATGCATTGTCTTCAGAGGTATTCCATTCTCCTCTGCCGCTTCCACGACTCTTGGAACCCAGTAATATGTAAACGGACACTGATCTGTATAATAAAGGACAAAGCCGCTTTCATCAGTTCTCGGATGCTTCGCAGATTCCCTGAATACCGGCACATCTGCATCAGGCTGCAGTGGCAGATACATCAGGCTGATGCCGCACTCTGAGACATCTGCAGTCATAAAGCCATGATATTCCAGGAAGCCACGGTCTGAAAGGAACTCACGCTTGCGTCCTTCTGCTGAGAGAATGCATACTCCTTTCCGCCCGCTTTCCTCTGCATCGCGGATGCAATAGGAGAGAAGATCATCAGAATACCCATGGCCCTTCAGTGATCCTGATACCCATAAGCAGTTGATATGCATATATCCATCTGCGTTGATCGGAAGCCAGGCATTCTCAGCCGGGATATACTCAATGAAGCATTTTCCACGCTCTATGCTCCTGTAAAACACAAGCCCATCAGCAAAGCGCTGTCTCATCCATTCTTTCTTTTCAAGGCTCTGCCGGCCTGACATAGCACAGCAGATGTGCTCTTTGCTTATATTGTCCTCTGTTATCCTTATATAATCCATCTGACTGTTTCCTTCAGCTATTATGCTCATTGAGCTCTGCTCCGTACCTGCAGACCAATGATAAGATGATAAACATTATGCCAATAGCTGTATCAGAAGGGCCTCTAAGAGAGAAAGCCATCACGTCATCAAACAGCCTGCTGATCACACTATGCGATATCTCTGCAATAATCTGCGCCAGGATCGGGATGACAATCACAATGATTCCAAGGCGCATCAGCTCCCCTGCACCTTCCATGCTGAACGGCGTTCCTTCTTCAGTCTCATGGGCAAAGTAATCCATAGAGAATCCTGATACTAGCGCCTTTCCTGCAAAGAGCACAATGCCGACAGCCATAGCAGCATACACTGTGCCAATGGATATATCAGCTTCCTTTCTCAGTATGCTCTCAAGATCCAGGCCGCCGATCCGAATCACATCAGCACCGAATGCCAGGCATATAATCCCCAGAATGGAACAGCAGAAGCCGATAATGCTGACTATATATACAATCCGGCTAAGGATCTTACCGGCCTTAAACAATCCCTGTATTGTATTCAGAGTATTCATCTTCCAGATCTCCTATAATGATTCAAAGATCCTGCATCCGGCTTTCCGCAGCCAGATGAATAGCAGAGTGCACAGCACTGCATTGATGGCAATGAAACATCCGATATATGCAGAGGCACTGAGGAACCCGCCTAAGATGATATATCCTATTAAGAACAGAGCTGCATATCCGCACCCTCCAAAGAGAGTGATGAGAACAGGAAGGCTCTGCTTGATAGGAACCTGCTCACTTGTCCATACGAGATTCGGCATCCTTAGCCCGAGGGATATTCCAGAGAGAGCCATGAGAACCACAAAGGAAGCAGATGATGCAAGAATAAGCAGGATCTGAAGAGATGAGGCAGGAATGACAGCTGCAAAGCATATTATGCATAAGAGCATCGGCAGTCCAGTGAATATAAGCTGCAGCATTATCTTCGCACAGATAACATGCCAGGATGATACAGGAAGCGACCTGATTATCCACAGTGTACTTCCTTCAAGCGATACCGATGGGACTACCATGAAGTTAAGCGATAAAAGCATGCATATGACTGCAGCAGCCAGAACAGGAATCATATAATCAAGCCCATTAAGCTGTGACAGGATCCATCCCCTTTTCAGCAGCACAGCAGCACCACACAGAGGCATCATAAAGATTCCGAGGCCGCAGTTCAGGATATAACTGGGACTGGACAGAAAATGGGAGCATTCGCGCGATAGAAGTGCACCTCTGATGCTTTTCTGCCTTGTCTTCCTTTCCTTATTGCATGTCTTCTGCGAAGCAATCCCTGATGAGGATACAATGGATGCAAAGCTATGAGAGAGAACTCTCCACATGAGGCCTGCCAGAGCCACTGTGAATACAGCAATGATAAGAGCTGCCATAAGATCACCAGTTCCGGCACAGCCGAGCATATACAGAGGATATGCAGCTCTCCTGATATTCTCACCATAGGCTACTGCATTTCCAGCGATATTGCTGATAATGGCCTGAGCCCTGAAATAAACAAAGTAATAGACAACTATGAACAGAAGAGAAGCCATTACAGCAATCAGGCTCCGATGCTTAAGCCTCTGGCTGATCCTTGCAGCTGCCCAGCCGCAGATGCATGAAAGCACAAGGACAAGAACAGAGATGATCATGATCAGAAGCAGACTGCCAGATACAGATCTCACTGAGATTCCGATAGCTGCCCAATAAACAATGGAGGCAGGAACCATAACCACAGCAGAATACATCAGGCCCATCAGATAGACACCGATCACTCTCGATAAGAGAAGAGCAGATGCAGGGATCGGAAGCGACAGCAGCAGATCGTTATCCTTAGCCAGATAAAGGCCTGCGTATGTATTGAATACGCTTCCCAATACACCAAGGAAGACTGCGATCAACCCCATAATGGAAAAGTACAGCCAGTCCATGCCGTTCTCAGCAAAAGGCCTGCAGAGCTCAAGGGAGAGGAATGTGAAAATCCCGCCAAGAAGACCCGCGACCAGAAGAATGAATGCGATAAAGCATAATGCAATTGAAACAGAGGACCTTGCCCTGTTTTTCCTCGCATCATAGAAATATGTCTGGAAGATCTCAAGCATCTGCTTTTTCAGAAGAACCCTCAGCATTGCTCTTCCTCCAGCTCCAGGAAGACATTCTCAAGTGAATCATCACCTCTGACATCATCCATTGTGCCGCATCTGATCAGATGCCCGCCCTTGATTATGGCGACCTTATCACATAGCTTCTCAGCAACCTCAAGCACATGTGTGGAAAAGAAGATAGCACCGCCTTCTCTGCACTTCTCCCTCATCATCTCCTTCAGGATATGGGAAGCCTTAGGATCAAGGCCTACAAACGGCTCATCCATCAGGATAAGCTTCGGATCATGAAGCCATGCGGAAATGATGGCAAGCTTCTGCTTCATTCCATGCGAATATGAGGCGATCGGGAACATGAGATCTGCTGAGATCTCAAATAAATCTGCATATCTGCCAATCCTAATCCTGCGCTCCTCTGCGCTGACACCAAAGATATCAGAGATGAAATCAAGGTATTTCATTCCTGTCATGTAGCCATAGAGATCAGGATTATCAGGGATATAGGCCATGATCCGTTTGCATTCAAGTGCCTGCGCTTTCATTGGAATTCCGTCAATGAATATCCCACCAGCATCAGGCTGTATGATCCCAGCAACAGATTTCAGGGTCGTGGTCTTCCCTGCCCCATTGTGCCCAATGAAGCCATATATCTCACCTGGAGCAATGTGAAGGCTCAGATCATCGACCGCCCTCTTCTCTCCATAATTCTTTGTAAGATGCTCAATCCTCAGCATGAATTTCCTCCTTTAATGCCTGCCAAAATACCTCAGCACATGGCTTCTGTATTCTGAATACTGAGTGCCGAATTCATGTTCCAGATATCTCTCTTCCTGCAGGATCTGAAGATGCAACATCACCATCGCAAAGAGAGAGGATGCTGCCGTAAGCGGATTGAAGCAGAGAATAAGAACCCCGATGTACTGCAGATCAAACCCAAGGAATGCCGGATTACGGCTATACCGATAGATACCTGATGTAACAAGCTCTGTCTTATCCTTATCCGGGATTCCTGCCCTCCAGCTGTCCTTCATTGTGATGACTGAAATCAGGAAGACCAGATCCCCGGCAACTCCGATGGCAAAGCCGATAATGCGAGGCCTCCCATTAATGCAGCTCCAGCCCGATAGCACTGAAATCAGCTGGGAAGCCGGGGCAATAAGCGTCGCTGCCTTCATCAGAAGCTCAACCATATGGAGGCCTTTCTCTTTCCTACGTCCGATCTGATCCGTCCTTATGCCACGCCGGCCCTGCATGGCCATCTTAGCAAAATAGATTCCATAGAAGACAGCAAGCACAGCCAGTGCAGATGCTGAATACGGCATATTCTCCTTCAATGCTGATAACATTAGATCCTCCTCACTCACATACAGGAGCAGAGATCAGCGTGATCTGCCTTATCCTGCTTTCTTCCCTGCTCTTCTTTTCCATATATCTGCATGTGACTTCATTTATCTCAGAGAGAAAGCTGCTGAATTCCTCATCAGTAAGATTCAGTGTGCAGCCGGTGAAGAGCAGCATATCCTTCTCAGGATCGGCATTCTCTCCTGAAAAATACCTGGCAAACGATGAAGAGAGGCGCAGAAGCGCCATCTGCACAGCATCTCCTCCTGCATCATCACACTTCATCGCATCCTTATTCAGCCTGTATATGCTCTCAACTGTGCCACGGATCCTGTTTTCACCAGCAACCAGGATAAATGAGCTCTCTGCAAGTATCCTGATATGCCGGTAAAGGCTTGCACTCGGCACATCAGGCATAGCCTTATGAAGCTCCTTAGCTGTGCCTGTCTCATGGAGCAGAAGGTACTGCATGATCCTCTGCCTGACCGGATTCATTATTATCTCTGCGCTTTCCATAGCCACTATTCCTTATATTACAAATAATGATTATATTCTCATTTTTGATAATGTAAAGATTATACAGTTATTTGATCCACATATAAACCAGTTATCCTTATATTGGCGCAGCCTAATGGGGAGAAAACAGATGGAATACAGCAAAACAATGCTTTTTTCTGAATACTATGAGAACTGGATAGCCATCTATAAAGAAGGTGCTATCAGGGAAACAACGATGATGAAGTATAAAACAGCCTCAGATGGATCAAACAGCTTGCTCCTGATCTCACTCTGAATGGCATAACAAGATCAAGCTACCAGCAGCTGGTCAACAATCATATATCTGTATCTGTTTATTTTAATAGAAATGATTATCAATAGCAAGCGATAAAGCAAGCGATAAAGCAAGCGATAAAGCAAGCGATAAAGCAAGCGATAAAGCAAGCGATAAAGCAAGCGATAAAGCACAAGACAATGACTTCAGTTAAAGTGCAGGATTGATCATCTGATTTAGCATAAGTATCCAAGGAAAGAAGAAACGCAAATGCAGCCAGTCTTAGTACAGCAAGAGCATTCTGTATCCTTTCATAACTTTATAGTGGTAGATAATAGCTAGCAGAACAAAGCGAATGTGCTACCATAAAAGAAGTAAAGCTGATGATACATAATATCTGTTCTCGCAAAGGAATCTAATGGATAATACCGACTTGATAACTGCTTTCATTAGGTGTATTAGATATTCAGTATTGCATTAAATCAGAGCTTACATATTCCAGAATTACATGAAATCAAAAGCGGTTTGCTGACTGTCCAATATGCGGAGTTTAACGAAAGATATAATCAGCGTGATATTAACGCAAGAAAGAAAATGGGAGAACTGGTTGACTCTGATTTAAACCATGTAACAAAGGTGTTCAGCACACTATTTGAGGAGTGATGATTATGGGTGCATATCCACAGGAGTACCTGGATGATGTGGTTGAGAGTCAAGGCAAGCTATTTGACTTTGTAGCTCAGAACTATCCCGATAAGGATACTGAGGATTTTATTAAGACTTACATGTCAAGCAAGACCAGGAAAAGCATTGATGAAGCGCAAGCCTATGTTAATACAATGAGCGCAAAGGAGCTATGGGACTACTTCGTTAAGACTGAGAATTATTCCTTGAAGCCAGGCAGGGCTCTAGGTGGATTCATGCCAGACTGGATTGGTGAGTTTTATGCATATTATCAATGGTATTACAGCATTCCAAGTTCTGATGTGATCAGAAAGGTTCCACTTGATTTCATAGAAAAAGCCTATTTTGGCCTGCATGATCTGGAGCTTGAGCTTGCAGTGCAGAAAGTCGGAAAACAGTGATGGAGATTATCTGTTTTCATAATCCGGATGAAGCAAACGGATATCTAAGCAATTGGTATCTGAGTGATTTTATCATAAATGATGTCCGATTCTCCTCTGCAGAGCAGTTTATGATGTACCAGAAGGCAATCTGCTTTGGTGATGAGTTATCTGCAGCTAAGATCTTATCAACAGATGATGCTGCTGAAATAAAAGCTCTCGGCAGGCAGGTGTTAGATTATGATGAAAGTGTATGGAATGGCCTGAATCTTCTTGGATACTTCACTCATGATGGTACGCAGGCGGTTATAAGCCACATACCTGCTTTCTATTGTTGGATTCACCAGAAAAAGGCTATAATATGTAATACATTTAAAAGGATTGCATTCACTGAATATGGCAGAACGGAAAATCTTCTCGAGATACAATATGCGATGTGGCCTTGTAATGAGATCAAAGGTCGCAGGAGTGAAGCTGAAAGGATTCAAGCTTCCTTCTTTTGACCAGCGGTTTCTGATTCTGACAGCCGAAGATATCGCAGACAACAGCATCTCCCTTCTCGGAGGGACAATGCCTATCCTTGCGGATAAGGAGATCACATACATAGGGCAGCCAGTGCTTGCTGTATTCGGTCCTGACTTTGAATCCGTAGAGCTCCTGATCAGGCAGATTGAGATTGAGACTGAGCCTTTCGGGGAAGATGAGGGGACAATGCAGGATGATGATACGCCTCCACTCTTCTTCAGCTGGGGACAGGATGAGGCAATCACAGCAGAAGAGGAAAGCAAATACAGGGTAATAGACAGTGAATTCCGCATTGAGCCTGCAACATTCATATCATCCCTCAGATACACTGTCACACTATGGAAGGAGAATGAGACGCTCTATGCAGAGCTCCCGACACAGTGGCCAGAGCTTGTGATCAGCACTCTCTCAAGAATCACCGGAATCGATTCAAAGTCGATAAAGCTGAAGCAGTCAGGTCTTTTCTCAAAGCATGACGAGTATCTTTTCATGCCTGCCGTATTCGCAGTCCTTGCAGCTATAGCAACAACAAAGCTTGCGCTGCCTGTAGAGATAAGGGCTGTAGGAGAATCTGCACGTGCAGGGATGTGCTTCACACGGCATACAATCCTGAATGATGATGGGAAGCCGATATCAGAGGGAATAAACGTCTCTGTGAACCAGGGCGCATACAGCTTTGCAGCAAAAGAGATGCAGAGACAGATAATGACAGGGCTTCTTCCGACATACCCGCTGAAGAGCTTCATGGCGAAGATCTCGATAGAGAAATCCTACATGCATCCTGCATCATTCGCAGGATCCCTTGGATATTCAGAGGCACTTGCTGCCACAGAATACCACCATGCAAAGCTTGCAGACAGGAATGGAGCCACTCCTGCAATGATGGAAGCATCCGAGAAAGGGAAAACCAGGTTCACTGATTATGCTCCATCGATGGAGCTTGACAACATAACCTCACTTGTAAGCACAATCGCAAAATCGTCCGTATTTGACCGCAAATGGGCAACAAACAACTTCCAGCATGGTGATTTCTCGCTTGTGGGCTACCTGAAGGGAATAGGCCTTGCATCAGGATCCGGCATTGCAGGGTTCTCAACAGCAATGGCCAAGGAATCAGGATTCTCTTCTGTGATGACATATACGCAGAAGAAGAACATCAGTGTAAATGCATACACTAAGAACAATGAGCATCTGATCAAATACTGGAAGAGCCTGATCAGCTCTCGTGTAGAGGATGATGGGAATGCAGATAATGTAGTATTCCTTGAGCAGGCTCCTAACGCTGTGGACTGCGGTCCTGATGTGCTCTCGAGATTCACATCCTGCTTCACTCCGCAGCTTGCAGCAGCTGCGAAGAGACTAAACATACTGAGGCTCGAGGACAAGCTTCCTGTTGCAATCAAATTCGATGCTGAGAATACATATTACCCATGCGAGTTCGAGCACTCCGGGTTCGGAGCTGTCATTGCAGAGGTAAGGATATCATCAATCAGCTTTGAACCTGTCGTCACTGAGATATGGGCTGACTTCTGCCTGTCGCACATAATTGATCAGAGGGATGCATACAATGAGGCCAAATGCTTCATACTCACAGCATTAAGCGAATGCGGAGCTGTCATTCCAGCCAGTTTCAGGCTGCATCTGACAATCTCATCAAAAGAAGGCATCTCTGAAACAATAACAAATATCGAAGCACTTGCGAGAGCATTGACAATGGGGGCTTTCGCAAATGCCCTGCATCAGGCTGCCGGAGCGAAAGCTGCAGTCCTCCCGACAAGCCCTGAAAGGATAGAACAGGCAATACATGGAGGTTCGAAATGAAGGTAGACTGCATTGTTGACGGGCGAACGCTGAGCCTATCGCTTAATTCAGATAAGCCGCTATCCCTCATTCTCCAGGAGAACCTGGAATCAAATACGGCAAATGCCCACTGCAGAGGCAGGATGTGCGGATTATGCGCTGTGATGGTTGACGGGCAGGCAATGCTGTCATGCATGGTCCCTGCATTTGAGATCAGAGGCAGGGAGATAACGACATTCGACTCATTCCAGAAGACAAAGGAAATGAAGGATATAGAAAGGGCATTCGATATCGTAGGCGCTGAGCCATGCCCTGAATGCTACAGCTCAAGGTCAATAATAATCGAATCCCTTGTATCAAGGAATGAGACAAGGCCTGATGAGATCATAAAGGAACTCGGGATCGTAAAATGCAGCTGCATAGATTCTGAATCAGAGGTCAAGGTCGTGCTGAAGGCAATTGAGCTAAGGAGGAAGAGACGTGTACGAAGGGCTTAGTTCTCCAAATATCCATTCACCATCGACAATGAATGAGTATTCACAGAATGTACTGCAGACTCCGAATGCAACAATCTGGGCCGGCGGCACTTTCATAATGTCCAGGCCTGATGCCTATCCTAGCCGGAGCAACAACAGCGAGATCATCTACATAGGCAAGATCGAAGAGCTGGACAGGTTCCAGAGAAACGACAGGCTTGCAGAGCTTGGGTGCAGGATAACATTCTACAAGATACTGAATTCAGGAAAGAACATACTCCCTAAGATCCTGCTCGATAACGCAAGGGCAATAGAGAGCTCTCTTATATCATCAAGAGCCACAATCGGCGGATCACTATGCACAAAAGGCTTCACAACAAGCTTCCCGGGAACACTGATCGCACTCGATGCATCGGTTGAGATAAAGTTCGTGAAGAAGAAGAGGATCCATTCAAAATGGATGCCTCTGGCACGGCTTGTCGATAAGACAGGAAAGATATCCCTGCCATCACAGGGGATGATCAGCAGGATAAGGATAGGGACTATTGAGGATGACTACCAGAAGTTCTACCACATAGGTTCATTCGTCCTTCAGCCAGAGGAGGCTGTCGCAGTCGCATTCATATCAGACTGGGATATGGACCTTCTGATCAATCCGCACATAACATTCACAATACCGCTTTCGGGAATATGCTTCTCGAGGGATATTGACAACATACTCGCATCCCTGCGCTTCCCGCTTGATGAGAGTGAGTACAATTCCCTGGAAAGCATTCTCTTCACATTCATAGACTCCTCATTCCCTGAGATAACAGAACTGCAGAGAGCAAGAATCCGCGGGATTCTTGAGGATCTATTCGACGATCTCAACAGGAAGGCACTGACGCTTCCTGGAGATAAGGAGACACATGAGCTTCGTTCATCTACATAACCATTCCGACTTCTCGCTTCTTGATGGCGCTGCATCAATACCGCGCTATATCGCAAAGGCAAAGGAATGCGGAATGACAAGCCTCGCACTGACAGACCATGGCAACATGTACGGGGCAGTCACATTCTATGAAGCATGCCGTGCCAATGGGATAAACCCTATTGTCGGATGCGAATTCTATATGTACCCGCCAGACCGCCGTGACAGGACACCTGGCGGGACAAAGTACTATCACCTGATCCTGCTTGCAATGAATGACCATGGCTATCATAACCTAATGGAGCTCAATTCGATTGCATGGAAGGAAGGCTATTACTATAAACCGCGCATAGACAATGAAACGCTCACTGCCCATAGCGAGGATCTTATATGCCTCTCTGCATGCCTTGCAGGAGAGATCCCGCGCCTTATAACAGCAAACAGGCTCGATGAAGCCAGGGAGAGAGTCTCCTGGTTCCACAACCTATTCGGCGACAGATACTATCTTGAGCTTCAGGATCATGGGATACCTGAGGAGAGGATAGTCGCAGAGGAGCTTGTGAGGATCGGAAAGGAAATGGATATCCCTGTTGTATGCACAAATGATATCCATTACATAGAGAAAGATGACTCAAACGCGCATGATACTCTCCTATGCATAGGAACAGGCAGCAAGAAGACTGACCAGAACAGGCTCAGATACAAGGAAGGCGAATTCTACTTCAGGACCCCGGAGGAGATGGCGAAGCTGTTCTCATGGGTTCCGGAAGCTGTTGAGAACACAGGGAAGGTTGCTGAAAGATGCAATCTTGAGATCAATTTCCCTGGGCCTATACTTCCAAAATGCTCAATTCCTGAACCATATACAACAGATGCTGAATACCTGACAGCACTGGCCTACGAAGGGCTTCCGATGCGCTATCCGGATGCGGATGAAGAGAAGATGGCAATGCTTAAGAAGCGGCTGCAGTACGAACTGGATATAATCATCCAGATGGACTTCCCTGCCTACTTCCTGATTGTGCGCGACTACATACACTGGGCAAAGATTCATGGAATACCTGTCGGACCTGGCAGAGGCTCCGGTGCAGGATCCCTTGTCGCTTACACGACAACCATCACAGACGTTGACCCTATAAAATACAATCTGCTCTTCGAAAGGTTCCTCAACCCGGAAAGAGTATCAATGCCGGATTTTGACATAGACTTCTGCTTCGAGCGCAGAGGCGAGGTAATCGACTACGTAACAGAGCACTACGGGCATGACAACGTCGGGCAGATCACAACATTCGGAACACTTAAGCCGAAAGCCGTTGTGAAGGATGTTGCAAGAGTGCTTGACATACCTTTCGATGAAGCAAATAAGATATGCGCGCTTATCCCTGATGCAATCCCGGACATGAAGAAGTTCCATCTTACCGACTGCCTGAAATTCGAGCCGAAGCTTCAGGCAATCAGGGACAGAGGCGGAATCTATGAGGAGCTCTTTGATACAGCAATAAGGCTCGAGGGGCTTTCAAGGCATACATCGCTCCATGCGGCAGGAGTCGTGATCGGCAGGCAGTCGCTTGATCACTATGTCCCGCTATGTGCTGATCCTAAGACAGGAGCACTGGCAACACAGTATACAATGCTGCAGATTGAGAACTGCGGGCTTGTGAAGATGGACTTCCTAGGGCTCAAGACACTGACACTGATCAAGCATACTGTCGACCTCATACATAAAAGAGAGCCGGATTTCGATATAAACAAGATTGATGAAGAGGACCCTGTGACATTCGATATGCTCAGACGAGGCGACTCATCATGCGTATTCCAGTTTGAATCATCAGGAATGCAGGACATACTGAAGCGCGCCCAGCCTTCAACAATAGAGGAGCTGGTAGCTCTCAATGCGCTGTACAGGCCAGGCCCTATGCAGTTCATCGACCAGTATATTGATTCAAAATTCGGAAGGACACCGATCACATATCCTGATCCATGCCTTGAGGACATACTCAAGACGACATACGGCGTAATCGTCTACCAGGAACAGGTAATGCAGGTTGCCCAGAAGTTTGCAGGATACACGCTCGGCGGTGCAGATATCCTCAGAAGAATCATGGGAAAGAAGAAGGTCGATGCACTTGCAAAACAGCAGGTGATCTTCGAGGAAGGAGCTATGAAGCTCGGCCACTCAAAAGAAGATGCTGACAGGGTATTTGAGATTCTGAAGCCTTTTGCTGGCTATGGATTCAACAAATCCCATGCTGTTGCTTATTCAGTTGTCGCATACCAGACAGCATATCTCAAGGCCAGATACATGCCGGAGTTCCTCGCTGCGAACCTCACTAATGAGATGAACAGCCCTGACAAGTTCACTGAATACCTGAATCTGGCACCAAAATACAATATAAAGATAGTCCCGCCATCAATTAACAGATCAGAGAAGCACTTCACTGTAGACAAGGGCGACATAATCTATGGACTTGCTGGAATAAAGAATGTCGGAGAAGGCGTTGTGGAGCAGATCATCGCAGAGCGTGACAAGAACGGCCCGTACACATCATTCATGGAGTTCCTTTCAAGACAGGGAGAGAACACAGTGAACTCAAGGCTCCTTGAGTCCCTGATCAAGGCCGGTGCATTCGACGAGCTTGGCATCAACCGCCCTACTCTCCTCGAGAACCTTGAAGAAGCACTGCGCTTTGATAAAGCAACGAAGGCATCAACGGCATTCGGGCAGCTCTCCCTTTTCGGAGAAGAGGAAGACAGCACAATGAGCACCTTTGATATGAAGGAAAGAGACGACTGGGAGCTTCTTGAGAAACTCAAGACAGAGAGGGAGATGCTTGGATTCTACATCTCAGGCCATCCTCTTGATGCATACAGATCAAACTGCGAGGAATGCGTAAGAGTCAATCTCGGCGATATGGACACGATCACAATGGATACTGAGGTCCAGCTCATCGCACTAGTGCAGGCAGAGCGTGTCGTACTGACAAAGACAAAGCAGAAGATGGCAATCTTCACGCTCCAGACAAAGGAAGGAGACGTGGAGGCTGTCTGCTTTCCATCAACATTCGCACCGCTGCAGGACAAGGTCGAGACAGACAGCATATATGGATTCATAGGCAAATTCTCAATGCGCTCGGACAAGCTGTCATTCACGATCTCGGACATCGTTTCCCCATATGAGCTGAAGCCAGAGGCTGTCAAGAGGATAAACATAAGGCTGAAGTCCGCTGCAGGATTCACAAGAGACACACTCAAGGGACTGCAGAGGGTATTCACGACAAATGAAGGCAACATACCTGTTTCACTGCATATTGATAGCAACGACAGGGAGGAGCTCCAGCTGAAGAGCACAAGCTATCTGGATTATTCCAGGGGACTGCTTGAGGAACTGCATTCACTTGAGATTGTCGATAAGGTCTGGGTTAATTAATTTAATAGAGTTAGGAGTTTGTCTTATGTATTTACTGACTAAAGCATCTTTGGTTCTAGCTAGGCTTCTCAGGCTTTATTCATTCATGATCTGGATCAGGATAATAATGTCATGGTTCGTCAGAAGCTATAGGGATGGATCATTCTCCGCATTCCTCGCAGGAGCAGTTGACCCTTATCTTAATATGTTCAAAAGAAAGGGCATGACAATAGGCATCCTTGATTTCTCCCCTATCATCGCAATCGGACTGGTAAGCGTTGCTGAATCAATACTGGCATTCTTCGGCAGCTTCGGGTACCTCACATTCGCCCTGGTCCTATCCCTGTTCATACAGGCATTCTGGAGCTATGGGCTATCTATATACCTATCGCTCCTTATCATACTGATGATCTTCAGGACGATCTCATCCTTCTCCGCAAATCCGATGATGAGGTCATATTCCTACTCAATGACAATGGGTGCAGACTCATTCTGCTCTATGATCAGATCATTCTTTCCAAGAAACAGCAATGTATCAGACAGGACTATCTCCATCATTGGGCTCATTATCTCAATAATGATGTATTTCGGAGGAAAGTACCTATTCGGATATCTAATGCATCTTGCAATCAGGATACCATTCTAAATGAGCGGAACCAGAATCACAGCTGTTCCAGGAATCGGGCGCAAGCTCCAGGATGATTTCCAGAGCCTTGGAGTGACCAGCCTTGAGGATGTCATCAGGCTCATGCCACGCTCATATGATGACAGGAGAGAGGAACGCTGTCTTTCTGACATATCAGTAGAGGATCCGCTGATTGCCTGCAGAATCTTCGTGAAGAGGCACTCATTCTTCCCATCAAAGAGAGGACGCACTCTGAAAGTACTATGCGAGGATGAGGATGGCAGGCAGATTGAGCTTTTATGCTTCAACCGGCCATTTCTTGAGAATATGCTCTCTATCGGCTCTGCGTGGTACATCAATGCCACAGTGCAGCGCAATCCTAATGGGCTGTTCCAGACATCAGCATTCGAGCTAAAGAGAACACGTGAGGAAGCTGGAATCGGCAGGATACTGCCGATCTACCCGCTATCAGGGTCCCTGAGCCAGAAGAACATACGGGAAGCTGTAAGATATGCACTGAATGCTCTCTCCCCATTCCCGCCTTCAATGCCTTCATATCTATATGATAGATACGGATTCATGCCAGATGAGGATGCACTCAGAGAGCTGCATTTCCCCTCAGACTTCGAACAGCTCAGAAGAGCAAAGCGGACACTTGCATTCTCTGAGCTTCTGAGGCTTGAGCTCCGGCTTCTCCGGGATAAGGACTTCACTGAGAAGAAGAAAAGCCAGCCATCCAAGCTGGAGCGTAAGCTTATTTCATCGCTTCCTTTCAGTCTGACGCCTGACCAGGGAAAAGCCATAGAGGAGATAAGAGGTGACATTGATGCAGAAGAGCCGATGAACAGGCTTCTGCAGGGGGATGTAGGATCAGGGAAGACGCTTGTTGCATGGATATCCGCACTGCATGTGATCGCAAAGGGAGGCCAGGTTGCATTCATGGCTCCGACAGAGCTTCTGGCACGGCAGCATGCTGAGCTTGCAGCAAGGCTCCTGGAACCGCTTGGCATAATGCCAGTCCTTGTCACAGGGGATATAGGGAGCAAGGCAAGGAAGCTGCTGCTCAATGCGCTTCAGGATGGCAGTGCGGATCTTGCAATCGGGACGCATGCGCTGTTCTCTGATGATGTGAGATTCAGATCGCTTGAATATGTGATAATCGATGAGCAGCACAGATTCGGAGTCGCCCAGAGGGAAGCTCTTAAGAGAAAAGGCGAGAACCCGGATGTGCTCTCAATGACTGCAACCCCGATTCCAAGAACGCTTGCGCTCACAATGTATGCAAGCCTGGATATATCAACAATAAGGACAATGCCTAGAGGAAGGCTGCCTGTGATCACGCATCTTGTAAGCAACGAGAAGCGTGTGGATATGTACAAGGCAATAAGCACGGAATTCTCAAGAGGCCATCAGGCATATTTTGTATACCCGAGAATAAATGACGAGGGGGACAGCGACCTCAGGGATGTAACTACAATGTACGATGAACTCAGAAGGATATACCCTTCTGTCCCATCTGCCCTTATACACTCAAAGCTTCCGGAAGATGAGAAGATAAGGATCCTCTCTGAATTCAGGGACAAGAAGATAATGTACCTAGTTGCAACAAGCGTCGTTGAAGTCGGCATTGATATACCTGATGCCACATGCATGGTGATAGAACATGCCGACAGATTCGGCCTGGCAGCCCTGCATCAGCTCAGGGGAAGAGTCGGGAGATCCTCTCTCCAGTCATACTGCTTCCTTGTCTTTGATGTGAAGAAATACACAAAGGAAGCAGGAGAAAGGCTCAAGGTTATGCGTGATGTCACAGATGGATTCATGATTGCAGAGAAGGATCTTGAGATAAGAGGGCCTGGGGATATGACAGGCACAGAGCAGGCAGGATTCTTCAATATCCACTATGCGAATCTGACAGATAATGCAGACCTTCTTGAGATGGCATCAGAAGAAGCTGTGGCAATACTCAGAGCAGACAGGGGCCTCATAAGCGCTGATAACTGCATGCTCAGACAGGCACTTTCTAGTTAGAAAGCAAAATGCTATCCTATACGGAGGAGATCAATATGGCAGTAAACAGAGAACAGGCCTTAGGCCTATGGCATAAATACAATGAATCAGAGAGCTTATTCCATCATGCGCTTGCTGTTGAATCAGTGATGAGGGAAGCAGCGGAAAGACATGGGGACGACCCCGATTTCTGGGGGATAACAGGTCTTCTTCACGACGTCGACTGGGAAAGATTCCCGGATCAGCACTGCGCTAAAGCACCGGAGCTGCTTAAGGAGATAGATGCACCTGATGAGATGGTGCATGCAATATGCTCACATGGATGGGGAATATGCTCTGATACAGAGCCTGTCTCATATATGGAGAAGATGCTGTACACAATCGATGAGCTGACAGGGCTTGTCACAGCTACAGCGCTGATGAGACCTGAGAAGATGAAGGGAATATCAGTCAAGTCAGTAAAGAAGAAATGGAATGCACATGGATTCGCAGCCGGTGTGAACAGGGAGATAATAGAGAAAGGCGCAGCAATGCTTGGCATGGACATACCTTCTGTGATCCAGCTCACGATTGATGGAATGACAAAGGCAGCACCAGAGCTCGGCCTATGGCCAGAAGAAGCATAAAGGAAATCCGGGAAGATGAGAATCACAGGCGGAAAATACTGCAGACGCCAGGTCAAATGCCCTCCAGGCGTAATCAGGCCGGCAATGGACAGGATGAGGGAATCCCTCTTTGCCATTCTCGGAGATCTCAGAGGAGAGAGCTTCCTTGATCTCTTCTCAGGCTCCGGATGCGTAGCTATTGAAGCAGCTAGCAGAGGTGCAAGCCCTATCCATCTTGTAGAGATGGACAGAGGCAAGAAAAGCGTTATAGAGAGCAACATATCATTCGTCGAAGAGGAGAAGCGACTCTTCATGATGGATGTGAATAGATTCATAATCTCATGCCCTTACCGCTACGATATAGTATATGCAGATCCTCCATTCAACATGGAAGGAAAGACAGATCTCTTCAGGCTGATTGCAGAGAAGCAGATAATAAAGGACGGGGGACTCTTCATAATACATTACCCCGAAGAAGAGAAAAAACTATGGCCAGAAGAGATTCCGGGCTTCCGGTTCAAGGATGAGAGGAAATACGGGCGCTCAATGGTCAGATTCTATAAGGCAGACTGAATATATGTTCTATGTAAGCGAAGAAGAGAAAGCCGCATACGGTGAATTCTTCATAAAATCAGCAGAGACTGACTGTTTCTATAAAGCAAGACCTAATTATTATTTCGGCCTCAATCAGGAAATGGGCGGGCTTCATGCAGCAGCCAAGGGGGTCGGCCTCAAACAGCTGTATGACAAAGAGCAGAAGACATGGATGATCCTCAGGACAAGAATGCATATTGATAAGCTTCTGGACTGGACTGACACCATACGTCTTGAGACATGGTGCCAGGACGGCTACAGGCTCTACTGTCCAAGAGCTGTCAGAGCCTACGATAAGGCAGATGGCTCTCCTGTATTCCAGGCAGATAACTGGTGGGTGATCATGGACCTTGCAAGAAAGCGCCCATGCAAACCGGATATACTGAAGGATATGCTTCCGGCTGCGGATGCGGATAAGCACTATTTTGATCCGGTATTCCCAGCCTTTCCAAAAGCAGATGAATACCAGGGCCCTGAACTTGCCGCATGGCCTGCTGAAGTCAACTATTACGACACGGATTACAACAGGCATGTAAACAACATAAGCTATATAAGCTGGATCATGGAAGCACTACCAAAGGAATTCCTTGACAGCTATATGCCTTCATTCTTTGATGTAAAGTGGGAGAAGCAGAGCTATCTGACAGACAGCCTAAGCATCAGGACATTCACCAAGGATGGACTTGATTCAGATAAGCCTTTGCTGTTCTCACAGATAGTCAGAGGAGATGAGACTGTATTCGAGGCTGCAACCGAGTGGAGGCAGCGGGACTGACTCAGTAGTGGGGCGGCTTCCTGTTAGGCCTGGCCTCCCCGCTCTCCTCTATGAGCTCCTGCACCTTCTTCTCAAGGTGCTCAAGCCTTATCTTCAGATAGGTTATATCCTTACCCTGCTCAACAATCACCTCATTGAGCTCTGCATTCTGGCTCTCAAGATAGCTGATCTTGATCTCAAGAGCATCCAGTTCATCTAATTCCATAGAGTCAATTATGATGGAAGATAAGGCAATAAGCAATCACAGCCTATTTACAAATATAGCAGAAAGAGATAAAAGCCTCATTGGAGCAGATAAGGAAATGGGACAGCACATAAAGCACAGTACCTGCACTGCAGCAAGGACAGGATCCGGCGCAGATATCTTCGCGAACGAGAGAATAAGCAGGCTTCTTCTGCGTCTCGCTCCCCCTGTGATGGCTGCACAGCTCATCCAGGCTATGTACAACATTGTTGATAGCTTCTTTGTCGGCATGTACTCCCCGAGTGCCCTGACGGCACTATCTGTGATATACCCTATCCAATGGCTGGCACCTGCTATTGCGCTTGGGATAGGAGTCGGAGTCAACACATACATGTCAAAGCTATATGCTGTGAAAAATGAAGCAAGAGCAGACAGGACAGCAGGAACCGGTACAGCACTGGAGGTAGCAGCCTGGACTATATATGCAGCATGTGTGCTCATATTCCTTCCTGCATATACCCGCGCATCAGCAAATGGCAGCGATGTAATACGTGATACGATGATATACGGCCGCATAGTGTGTGCCGGAAGCATATTCCAGTTTCTTGAAAGCAACTGGGCGAAAGTCCATCAGGCAAGGGGAAATATGAAAACGCCAATGATTGCAGAAAGCCTTGGCGCCCTGACAAACATCATAATGGATCCGCTGCTGATCTTCGGAGCAGGGCCTATCCCATCTCTTGGAGCTGCAGGAGCTGCATATGCAACAGTCCTCGGGCAGTTCGTATCTGCTGTGATAACATGCAGGAAAGCATGCCATAAGATACCATCAATACATGAGCTACCTAAATTCGCAGTCCCCAGCCTGAAGCTTGGCTACCCTACAATCCTAAGCCAGATGACGATGTCTGTTTATATTGTGATCCTCAACATGATCCTTGCCAGATTCTCAGATTCTGCAGTGACGGTACTCGGGCTGTATTATAAATACCAGTCATTCTTCTTCATCCCGCTCATGGGGCTATGCACATGCATTGTGCCTATCCTCAGCTATAACCATACAACAGGTGACTACAGAAGATGCAGGATGACTATGAGGGACTCAATACTCATATCCGCAGCATTCATGCTTGCAGGTATATTCTGCTTTGATGCAATCCCGGAAAAACTGCTGAGCCTGTTTTCTAAAGAGCAGGAGGTCCTGGATGCTGGAATACCTGCATTCAGAGCTATCGGGCTGAGTTTCATTCCTGCAGTATTCTCACTGATGCTGCCTGTTTTCTTCCAGGCAATAGGCGAATCGAGCAAGAGCACTATGCTTGCGCTATGCAGGCAGATATTCTGCCTGATCCCGAGCTTCTATCTGCTGTCTCTTATAGGCCTCAGATGGACATGGTTCGCATTTCCGTTCTCAGAGACGCTCACAGGTGCTGTCGGGCTTATCATGTATTTCACTGAAATAAGGAAATGGAGCAGGAAAAGCAGCATATGTCAGCTTTGAAAAATGCAACAAAATGTTGCAATGCCGGGCTTTTATTGTTCACTATGGTGTGTTTTATGGTATAATCCTCTTCAGCTATAAGGAGATTCTGTTTTGAAAGGCGAAAGAGTTGCACAGCTTGAATTATTGCTCAGATCCCACCCCGAAGGGCTGAGAAGAGCAGAGATCGCAAGACGACTCGGTGTCCATCGATCAACCATTTCTCGCTATGTTGAAGATCTTTCCCAGTATATCGACATATATGAGGAGAACAACCTCATCAAGATCAGGGAGAAAGAGAATGAGAGCTCTGCCCTTGAGCTTTCGGTATATGAGAGCCTTGCATTCAATATGGGAGCAGAGGCTCTTGCTGCAAGCACGGACATGCAGAATCCGCATCTTGCATCAGGGCTCAGGAAGATGGCAATGAACATGAGAGCCTATGCTCCTAAGATCAGTGAGAATGTTCTTACCCTTGCCGAATCAATAGACAGGAAGCTGCAGGACAACCGTACAGAAGCAGGGAAGTTCAATGCTATTCTCGAGGTCCTCATCGACTGCTGGGTATCAGGCAGGATCGCAAGGATATCAACAGTCCAGCCAGATAAGGAAGAGATTGAGATCGCTCCTTATTTCATCGGCTTCAAGGAAGACAACGGTGGCAGAAAGCCTATGACTGTCACAGGCAGGCTGAGGCATACAAAAGAGATAATAACACTGGAGATCTCATCAATAACAGAAGCCAGGATGCTGGATGAGACATACACGATCCCAGATAATCTCAAGCCTTTCACAAAAGCCGAGAGGCCAGGCGGATATGATGCCATTGACATGATCCCGCTCACAATCAGACTTGAGGAGAAGAGCGCACTGAATTCTTTCCCCACACTTAACCATGGAAAGCCTTCATTCGAAAGAACAGATAAAGGGGATCTGCTCTGCCATATGGAAATCGAGAA
>CAKQTF010000003.1 GCA_934276695.1 uncultured Spirochaetales bacterium | reverse complement strand
GCTTAAGGAGTTCTCCTGATTGTCGCCATAACTATGTGCAGAGCTATTGCTGTATAGGCAGTAGCTCTTTTTTATGAGAATAAAAGAGCATTAATTAAGCGTTACAATGGGAATGCGTGTCATGGTATCGCAGCTCTATTCCGAGAAAAGGTGGAAAATCACTTTCTTTCGGAATAGAAATGCTTTTATAATTGATTTCTATGTGTAAGTCTGATGTAATGTATTCCGAGAAAAGGTGAATTGTCACTTAATATCGGAATAGGGAGCGGATATGGAGATAAAGCGTGATCTTTATTTAAATAAACTGATTAGGAAAAAGAAAAATGGCCTGATCAAGGTCGTTACAGGTATGAGAAGATGCGGAAAATCTTATCTGCTATTTAATCTGTTTCATGATTATCTGCTTAAGAGTGGTGTGCCAGAAGACCACATTATTGAAGCAGCTTTGGATGATCGCAGAAATAAGAATCTTCGCAATCCGGATGCAATGCTTCAGTTTATTGATGGAAAAATCATAGATGATGGTGATTACTATATCATTCTTGATGAGGTTCAGTATCTTGATGAGTTTGAGGATGTCCTTAACAGTCTTCTCCATATCCGCAATGCAGATGTTTATGTGACAGGCAGTAATTCAAAGTTTCTGTCGTCTGATGTGATTACTCAGTTCCGGGGCCGCGGCGATGAAATACATGTATTTCCTCTGAGCTTTTCTGAATATGTATCAGCTTACCACGGAACACTGGATGAAGCCTGGGATGATTATGTTGTCTATGGAGGATTGCCACTGATTCTATCGATGGATGCGCCGGAAGATAAAGCAGAGTATCTGAGCTCTCTGTTTCAGAAGGTCTATATCTCAGATATTATTGAACGCCACAATGTGCGCAATACAGCAGAACTTGATGAACTGGTGGATATACTAGCATCTGCAATTGGCAGCTATACAAACCAGAGCAAGCTTGTTCGGACTTTCAGAAGTGTTAAAGGAAAGTCCATCAGCGATAAAACAATCAAGAATTACATTGATTATCTTATTGATTCTTTTCTGATAAGCAAATCTGTCCGTTATGATATCAAAGGTAGGAAATATATTGGGTCCCCTTCAAAGTATTATTTTGAAGATGTGGGGCTGAGAAATGCACGTCTTGGCTTCCGTCAGGTTGAACAGACCCATCTTATGGAAAATATCATCTATAATGAACTGAGGATCCGTGGATACCATGTGGATATTGGAATTGTAGAGCACTATGAAGTTGCTGGGGAAGGAAATAAACACTCAAAGAAGCAGCTTGAAGTTGATTTTGTTGCCGTAAAAGGCAGTGAAAAGTATTATATACAGTCTGCTTTTGCACTTTCATCATCTGAAAAAATCAATCAGGAACAGCGAAGCCTATTAAGCATTTCTGATTCATTCAGGAAAATCATAGTTGTAGGTGATGATATCAAAGTCAGAAGAGATGATAATGGTATTGCCACTATTGGACTTAGAAATTTCCTGCTTGATGAGAACAGCCTTAGACTGTAAACCAGATATTCCATGAAACCTGGAACAGACTGGTAGTTTTCTGCATCTTTTATTGAGTAGGTGAAACAAAAATGCCTACTGTCTTTCTGGTTCCTTTTTACCTTTTCTCTGTTAATGGATACAATTCCAATGGATTTGCGGACTCAGAGCCAGTAATGAGCTCAGCGATAGAGATCTTTCAGCTCAATCAGAAAAAGATTCTTTCCTGTTATATCTTTAAATCCTGATCTGGAGAAGAAGCCATAACGATAGCAGTTCAGGCCTGTTTTATGCACCTGTTCAATTTCCTTATCAATCATCTCCTGTGAGATTGGCTCTTTCCTGGATTTTGCTTCATAGAAGGCATATCCTTTCTCGCTTTCTGTTACAATATCAAATTCCCCATTTGTCTTTTCTTCCGGATTGTCATACCAGTATTTTCCAATCTTTTCGAATATGTCTTCTGATTTGCCTTCTCTGTTTTGTCTGATCAGGAATTCCTTGCAGATAGCTTCGAAGCCACGTGGTACAAAGCTTGCTTCAAAGTCTTTCTCGATGAATCGATCATAAAAAAGATCCGAGTCCATAAGACTGAGCTGTGAGGAATATCTGAAGCAGTATCTATAGTAGAACATTGTCAGCTGATCTGAGATATAATAGCCGGTCTTCCTCTTATTGTTCTCATCATTTATAGGAGATGATTTTGATACTATTTCCATGTTTACCAGCTTATCCAGAACATCTGATAGCGTAGGACTGCTGGATACGTGGGACTGTGACAGAATATCACTGTATCGAGAATAGCCTTTGCTTAATGCCTCTATTACTTCATTTGCATTTGTGATTCTGCTGAGTTCTGATTTCAGATACATCGGAACTTCTGATGAAAGCCTTGCATCTGGAGATGCAATAAGCTCAATTATATTCTCCCTGACAGACAGCTTGGAATCTATCAGCCGGTTGTAATAAGGAATACCGCCGAATGTGCAATATAGCCGTACTTTATCTTCATCTGAGAAATCCGGATAGAAAAGAGATGATTCCTTATAGTCCATAGCCGTGAGCTTGATAACCCTATCAAGTCTGCCGAATAGAGGATTCTTTGTGCGCAGCAAAGATAACATCACTTCTATGTATGATCCACAGATTATAAGCTTCAGCTGGCTTTTCCCTCTGTAATTATCAATCATGCTCTGTAAAATGCTATCCAGGCCTTTCACTGTATTCCTTAAATACGGGTACTCATCAAGGACAAGAATCAATGGGTTTTCTTCTGCTTTTCGGAATAGGAACGAGAGAAGCTCTTCGAGGCTGCTGAAAACAGGCTTAGGGAAACCAAAGAGGTCAGATAACAGATATGAAAGACTTTCTGTGTTGTTCTGCTCGGTTGTCTCTTTGCATTCGTAATATAGGCTCTTGATCTCAGTATTTCTTATTACGTGCTTTATCAGCTCGCTTTTCCCGATTCTTCTTCTGCCATAGATCATGCAAGTTACAAGCGCGGGCTTCTCAATAGTCTTCTGAAGCAGTTTAATCTCATTTCCCCTTCCATGGAAATTCACTCGGTTTCCTCCGACTCGATTGTGTTCGAGTTAATAATATCATATAATGTCATAGATGGGGAATAAAGTTTTTTCTGTTCAGGTTTTATATTAGATGCCATAGCTTCTGTATTTTGTAATTCTTCACGGAAGTGATGATTAACAGCTGATCATACAGATTCAATTTATCCAATATTCTCAATTTATCACGCTTATCATAGATTGTATTATAAAGATTTGTAAGAGTTGCATACTCAGTATCTTTGATTTTTTGTTACAGAGTCCTTTCAGAATGACCTGAGACCTTCTAGTTGGACCAAAAATCCGATTAGGAGGTTATTTTTTTGCTGACTCTAACAATAGATGACATGTAGCTGATCAATCTTGCAGCAGAAAGCTTGTTATT
The DNA here is from genome assembly GCA_934276695.1 of uncultured Spirochaetales bacterium. Lineage (GTDB taxonomy): Bacteria > Spirochaetota > Spirochaetia > Sphaerochaetales > Sphaerochaetaceae > Ornithospirochaeta. Next base: position 18,441 of record CAKQTF010000003.1, on the reverse strand, counting down.
GGATAAATAGCCAATGCGCATAGATTGTCAGTAGGTTTATTTATTATCATGAATCCTCACATAAGCTGTAGCAGAGCTTGCTCCGACTTTTTCTATCAGGCCTTTTTTTACTAGATCAGCCAAAGCTCTTTCAATGGTTTTGGTGCTGATATCAGGACACTGAGCCAGTATCTCTTTTTTATTTATTTTCCCTGTCGTATTCTGGATAAGATTTTTAATTTTTTCTGATTTTGATATTCTGCAATCTGATAAGTATTCAATTCTGCTTTCCGATTCATACTTTTCTTCTGAGAAATCCAGCTCATTTTTTTTCTTGCTATGAATGAAGCCATGCTTTTATATACCAAATCGTGATTTCTCAAATTTTGATTAGATAGAATAACTGGCTTGTTAATACTGAATCTCAGTCAGTTGATACAGCATCTGATGGATAGTTCAGTCTTTCAGCGCTGTTATAGGAACTACAAATACACCGTCTGGACGCTTATAGCATGCATTGCTCATACCGCATATCACACAGAGAACTGAGGGTGGATTCCCTTTTGCATCATTCTCTATGGCATGCTTTATCTTAAGCAGGTTATCTGCAGCTTCATCAATCTGGTTTGCTCCTAGCTTTATCTCAAATGCACACCAGCTTCCATCATTCAATTCAATAACTGCATCAACCTCTTTTCCATAATAATCCTGGTAATGATATAGTCTGGCACCTATGGATTCTGCATATATTCTAAGATCTCTTTCGACTAGGCTTTCAAACATAAATCCGAAAGTATTCAGATTTTTTTTGAGCTTTTCCGGAGTAGCTCCAAGGATTGCACATGCAAGTGAAGGATCACAGAAATGTCTTTTAGATGCGGTCTTCAGTCTCACAGTTGACCGTATGTTTGATGAGAAAGCTGCTTGGTTTTCTATCAGAAACAGTCTTTCAAGGATATCCATATACGAAGAAAGTGTTTCTTTTGCCAGAGGCTTTTCATCAGAAGCTGTGATATCATTCAGAATTTTATTATTGCTTGCGGTTGTACCTTCATTACGAGCAAGCGATCTAAGTAACAGTTCTAGCTTGCTCTTGCTATAACCCCCATTGTTTACACGGCTGAAATCATAATTGATTACAGATGATATGTATGATTGTGGAATAATGAGTGCATCATTTTCATCTGCTTTGATATTACCAGGCCAGCCTCCACGTACAGTCAGATAAATCAGTTTATCAAGGCTTACATCTCCGGTCAGAGCCATTTCAATTTCTCCATGGCATAGCGATTTAAGTGAAATCAGTCCAGAAGAGTCTCCTGATTCATACAGCGACATTGTATTCATTCTTATAGTTCCAATACGTCCTGTTCCACTATGCATTATTCCTTTTATCTGAGGGGTGGATGAACCCGTGAGTATAAACTGTCCTTTTTCTGATCTCTTATCGACTTCTGAACGTACAGCATCCCATAGCTGTGGTACATCCTGCCACTCATCAATAAGACGTGGGGTATTTCCATTGAGACTTGCTTCTGGTGCCAATTCCGCGAACTTCCTTGTCTGGAAGTTTCCTTCAGGACTACCGATAAGCAATTCGCTGTTTGAATGCATTGAGGCTGTCCATGTTTTCCCACACCACTTTGGCCCTTCTATGCATACAGCTCCGAATATATTCAGATATCTGCTGATCTGGGAATCAACGATTCTTGGTTTGTATTTCTTCTTTATCTCTTGCTGCATTTCTGCATTTTAAATTATGAAAAGGAAATATTCAATAAATTCTTCCATTTTCGGATATCAGATTCTTCCATTTTCGGATATCAGATTCTTCCATTTTCAGTGGATGCTGGCAATAAAAAAGGTCCTTACCAGAAAATAAGGACCATCTCGGAGAGGGGGGGATTCGAACCCCCGGACCCAGGGTTACCAGGTCAACTCCTTAGCAGGGAGCCCGATTCGGCCTCTCTCGCACCTCTCCTTGAGCTTTGCGGATTTCCCACTAGAGCAATAAACATTGTGCAATATTTTACGCAATCTTGGCAAGTGGTTGTACTGTAAATATTATTCAGGGCCTTCTGACGGAAAGATTCATGAAAATTATTTAGTTTGTCACGTCTAACTATTGACACAGGGCTCTATTACAAAGTAATAGTTTGTTATGACTAACTCAAATCAGATAGAAATATCAGATCTTGTGAAGATCTATAGGACAGGAGAAGAAGAGGTAAGGGCTATTGATGGGGTAAGCCTTTCGGTTTCACCTGGGGAGCTCGTTGCTTTCTCAGGTGCATCGGGATCAGGAAAGACGACTCTTCTGAATATGATCGGAACTCTTGATTCAATAACATCGGGGGATATAAAGCTTGGGGATTATAGTCTTGCCCATATGAGCGAGAAGGAGAAGACAGCCTACAGGAGGATGAATCTAGGCTTTGTTTTCCAGAGCTATAACCTTATCCCGGTTCTCTCTGCTGCTGAGAATGTCGAGCTTGCATTCCAGCCTCTTTCAAAGAAGGAGCTTGAAGAGATAGGAGTTGATGACATAAGGAAAGCAAGCATGGATGCGCTGAAGGCTGTCGGGCTTGAAGGATATGAGGATAGGAAGCCTGGCGAGATGTCTGGAGGCCAGCAGCAGAGGGTATCAATTGCAAGAGCTGTTGTCAGAAGACCAAAGCTTCTGCTGGCCGATGAGCCTACTGCTAATCTTGATAGCAGGAATAGCAGGATTGTCCTTGAGCTCCTGGAGATGCTGAACATGGAATATGGGATCACTGTCATATACTCATCACATGATCAGGAGGTCCTTGATAATGTGAGAAGGGTGATAATACTGAAAGATGGAAGGGTTCTGGAGGACAGGAGATGCTGAGATGTCTTAAGCTCTCATTCAGAAACCTCAAAAGGTACAGGACACGGACAGCGATAACGGTAATAGCTGTTCTGGTATCTGTCTTGGTCTCTACAGTTGTTGATGGCTTTCTCAGAGGCATCTTCAATATGTCTACATATAATCTTCTGTCATATGAGAGTTCGGAAGTGACAGTATATGCCAGAGGGTATTTTGATAAGAGAAATGAGTATCCATCAGATATGCTCATAACAGAGGAAGAGCTTGCAGATGCAATGGAGCGTCTTGAGAAGGCCGGAATGCACTGCGCTCCGAGATATAAGGCCGCATCTGATCTGATCTTCTATTCTGAGGATGAGAACACGGAGTTTGATATCAATGCAATCCTGATCGGCGCAGATGCGGATAAAGACGGTGATGTATTCCGTCTAAGCTCAGCAATAAGTGAAGGTGAATGGCTGAAAAACGGAGAGGACGGGATCGTCATCGGCAGCAAGATCGCTGAGAAGCTTGGCATTTCTGTCGGGGACTCAGTAACAGTATCAACATCTGGGCGTGAAGGCTTCTCTGAGACAATGGATGAAGATGTGATCGGGATATTCAATTCTGAGAACCCAGCGGTCAATGGCTCTGAGGTATTCATGAGCCTTGATGTCCTTGATGGGTATCTTTTCCTTGATGGATCTGTCAGTGAGATCTCGGTTACGGATAAAAGGATATCAGATCCTTCGGTCTCTGCTTTGAGGAAAGTCAGTGATTCGCTAGCTGGCAGCGGCCTTGAGGCTTATTACTATGAGGATGTCAACGATGATCTGATGGCAATAATGAATGGTGATAAGGGGAGCTCTTATATGATTCTCATATTCCTCTTCATAATCGCTGCATCAGGAATATCGAATACGATGATCATGGCAGCGCTCGAAAGGCAGAAGGAGACGGCTATGCTGAGGTCACTTGGCTTCTCGAGGAACAGCATTACATCGCTTTTCGTCCTTGAGGGAGTCATCGCAGGCGCTATTGGTGCTATAGCTGGAACGGCAGTTGCTGCTGCGGTTCTTTATCCGCTGACCCGTTATGGCATTGATATCACATCATTTGTAAGCGCTGATATGGATTTCGGATACAGAGTGCCTCTTGTTCTCAGGGCAGGGCTGTACTGGCAGTCCTTCGTCATTATACCTGTGCTGGCTATTATCCTTTCCGCTTTATCTGCATTCTTTCCTGTTGCCAGGTCAGGAAGAAGCGAGATTGCAGAGCTATTCAGGAGGGCATGATGTTATTGAAGCTTGCATTCAGAAACTGCCTCAGGAATAAGAGGCGCACAGTCATAACAGGGCTTTCGATTCTCGTTGCAGTCCTTATTGTGCTGATAGTCATGAGCTTTATGTACTCATGCATCGGCGATATGGTCGACAATGAGCGGAGATTCTCACTTGGCGATGTCAGGATCCGGATGGGCAAATACAGTGAGTATGAAAGCCTTATGCCTCTCCAGTTCTATATTGAGGACTGTGATGGCATAAAGGATGAGCTTCTTGCCATTGATGGTGTCAGCGGTGCAGAGGCTCTGATAAATGTATATGGCTCTCTCTATAAAGACGGGAAGCTGTCTACGGTGTCTGTGATAGGTGCTGATCCTGGATCTGTATATATCGGTGATGATGTGATCATCAAGGAAGGCCGGCTTCTTGAGGATGGAACGAGGGAGATGATGGCTACAGTCAGGTTCCTTGATGAATTCAGCCTTTCTGTCGGTGATCAGGTCACAGTGGTTTTCCGCACAGCCACAGGCGGTACAAATGCATCCACATTCAGGATTGTGGGTGCCATCGGATATAACAGTGCAGAATACAACAGCTCCCTGGCAGTTGTGTCTGAGAGTGTGCTCTCGCAGATCCTCCATATGAATGGAGGCGCCCTCGAGATGCATGTATGGCTTGATGGGGCTGCGGATCCGGATCTGATGGCTGAGACTATCAGTAAGGTGCTGATGAATGATGATATTGAAGTGAAAGGCTGGAAGGGGATATCTGCAATTTATCCTATCCTTCCGCTGTATGACGTTATGATTGCAATCGTTGTAGTACTCTTCTTCTTCATTGCATCTACGCTGGTATTCAACACCATGATGATGTCTACACTTGAGAGGAAGAAGGAGATAAGCACTATGATAGCACTTGGCTTCTCCAGGCAGTATGTGATTGTCCTTCTCATCATTGAAGGCATGATGATATCGCTTATGTCATCTTTGCTTGCGGCTCTTGCAGGCAAGGCCATTATAACATTCTTCGGTATTCATGGACTTGATCTGACTCCATTCGGAGCTGATGCTGTTGAAGGATGGGGATTCCCGAACATACTTTATACCGATCTGGCCTCATATCTGTATTTTGCTGTTGTCGCTATAGAAGTAGCGGTCTCTGCTCTTGCAAGCTTTATCGCAACACGCCGTGTCAGGAAGCTTGAAGTTGCAGAATCATTAAGGGAGGAAGCATGAGAAAGACTGTTATGGTATTGATGTGCCTTTTGATGTGCATATCAGCATATTCTGATAATAATGCGAAGTGGATTATAGACAGGATGGAGGATGTCATGGATTATGATTCACTCTCGTTTGATGCTGTCATGAAGAATAATGATAAGCTCGGAGAGACTTCAATGGCTTTCACAGCTTATCAGAAGGGGGATGGGGATACCCTTCTCCTTGTTACATCAGGGCTTGATAAAGGTCAGAAGATCCTTCGCTTGGATGATGAGATCTACATCTACTATCCGGATGCTGATGAGGTCGTCAGGCTTTCTGGCTCAGGTCTGAAGAATTCATTTCTCGGCTCTGATTTCTCATATGAGGACCTTACCGGCGATGATGATTATGAGGACCGCTATGAATATGAGCTCCTCGGGGAGGAGAGCTTTGAAGGTATTGAGTGCTATAGGGTGCTGTTTGTTGCCAAGAAGCTTTCAGAGACATATCAGAGGGAGGAGATGCTGATAGATAAGGAGCGCTTTGTCCCACTCAAGCAGAGCCTGTTCTCCAGAAGCGGAAGGCTGCAGAAGGAGATATTCTACTCTGATTACACAGAGTCCATGCCGCTTTATCCGACATCAGTGCGGACACAGAATGCAATAAAGAAGAGCAACAGCAGTGAGCTCAGAATCTCAGCACTCTCATTCAATGAGAAGCTTAATGAATCACTGTTTGATAAAGAGGAACTCCAGTGGTAGGGTAAACCGCTATTCGGTAAAGGGGATTGTCATGAAGAAATGCTTGTTGATTCTTGTTATATTGCTATCTGCATTGTTATGCGCCTATGCTTCTGGATATGAGGCAGGGGCTTCTCTTGATATGATGGGAATGCTCTACAACGGAACATTCTCCGGGGCGGATCTGGCTGCAGCAGAGGATGCTTTCCTTGGCGATCTGCCAAGTCAATCATATAAGAATACAGCTTTATGGCTGTCTGAGGCTAAGGCTTATATCAAAGCTTCAGGCCCTGATCTTAAGGGAGAGGTCAAAGGCTTATTCTCAGTAGCCAGGATGGGTGAGTCTGGTTATTACGGTGTGCTGCTGGAAAAGGGATATGTTAAGTTCAGGATCCCATCTCTATTCAAAAGCAAAACTACTATTACTGTAGGAAAGGCTCCGATTTCATGGGGGCTTGGAACATACTACAGAGTTGGAGACGTGCTGATCTCTGATATGTCCCGCAATGAGAAGGCTGGCGAGAGTGATAGCCGCAATATATGGCTTCTTGATATCTCTCAGAATCTTGGCTCAGGCTGGGCAGCAGATGCTGCGCTCTCAATACCTCTTGAGGATCAGAAGCTTGCAGGAGGCCTTACAATAAGGAAGTCATTCTCAGCAAAGTATCTTAAGAGTCTTCATGGTTTCTATTCGTTCAGTGATGGGAATGTCCATACTGCAGCCTTTGCAGCTGATATGAATCTGTATTTTGATATAACAGCTGGAGTCCAGAGCTCATTCAGGAGCACTGATGACTGCAGGGTTGCTCTGAATCTCATGAAGCAGTACACAGTTGAGGGTGAGGCATCATCATGCTCGATAGGGCTCTATCTCTCGTCTGAGCTGGATTTCTATAAGAAGAACTATGACATAATGACAGCTCTTTCAGTTGCGCCTACAGATAGGACATCTGTATATATCTCTGCAGTAAACAGATTCTCTGAATCATCATATAGGGGAGTGATGGTAAATGCATCAGTATCGTTCCTTGCTGTTGATGGGGTGAGATTAAAAGCAGGCGGGATCTATGGCTATAATAATAAGCTGTCTGTGAATTCATATGCCGGATATATAGGGATTGAGTCTGTATTCTGAGAAAAAGGCTGATCTGGACTGATGCCGTATTGTAATCAGGCATATGACTGTTCATCTGCTTATTCAGCCAGCAGGAGATGCCTATGCCTTTATGCTTAGTCCGGCAAGATTCTCAGATATTTCTGTGCATTGATGTATCCTGCAAAGAGGTTTTCCATTGCAGAAAGACTGTGCTTTACATGGTATTCATCAAAGGCATTATAGTATGCAATCCGGTCTGTGGACTTTATGTCAATCGTGGGATCCTGCTTTCGTCAGTTAAGGATTCATAAGGAGTCTGCCTGTTCTCCCGTTACCATCGATAAGAGGATGAATGCTTTCAGATTCAATGTGCGCAGGTTTTGTGATGATGTGCTCTGTTCTTTCTGACAGTATCTATTTCACAGTATATCGGAATAATACAGCATCAAAAAGAAGGCGTTAGCGGTGCAATGCCTGTTAATTTAGCGGAACGATCGGATCACATTCTGAATCAGGTATGTGTTCCATGGCTATCATATCCGTTATCGGCTGCAATATGAGAGCGTATTCCGGCTAAGATGCCACTGAGTTCTTTCATATTCCTTCTCAGTACAACACAGTAGAATGTGACATTGACTTCCTTATCTGTTATCGGGATTGCTTTCTTGCTTAGAGGTGCTCCTGATTCATTCATTGTCATATCTGTTGCAAATGATGCTAATGGAGTGATCTCAACGAGCTTCTTCAGTGCAGACTGCTCGCTCTGCTCAAGGAATTCCGCTTTTGGAATAAGCCTTCTTGTATTCTCATACCAGAAGCCAAGCCTGTTGTATATAAGGATTTTCTCCCCATCAAGTTCCCTAAGGGAGATTGACTCTCTTCCGGCAAGTCTATGCGTGTCAGGAAGCACTGCGTACAGATGCTCTTCAAAGAGTTTCTCATAGCAGTATTTCGCTGTGTCTTTTGGCCTGGAATGAGTGACAATGAGTTTCAGCCTGTCTTTTGAGAGGTCCCTATATAGCTCCTTTTCTGTATCATAGAGCACTGATTCCACTGTCATTCCATCAAGATATTCTGATAGCAGCCCTGTGAGCTTTGAGATCGGCATCGGAGCTATTGAGCCGAATGTGAATACCCTGTTCAATCGGTTATGCTCCTTTACTTTCCTCTCAAATGCTTCCTCATCCTCAATGACTTTCCTGGCAAGCTCTGCTGCGATTCTCCCTGTCTCATTCAGCGTTATCCTGTTCCTGCTCCTGTCAAACAGATCTGCTTCAAGATCATACTCAAGCTTTTTCATTGACCTGCTTAAGGCTGGCTGGGAGACATTTAGCTGCTCTGCGGCCGCAGTAAGCGTCCCATATTCATAGAATGCAATAAGCTCTTTCAGCACATACATTTCAATCATGGATCCATTCTATCATCAATCGGCTTTTACTATAAGCAGAATGCATAGTGAGTCTGAAAAACTTTTATTTTAAAGAATCTTTGTTTTAGGGTAGGCTCTAAGTGCATTAATCATCTGAATTAAGGAGATCATCTTATGAAAAGGATTCTGGCCTCTTTTATCTGCATGGTAGCTATTACCAGCATCATATCTGCATCATCAAAGGCCTTAAGCATTGAAAAGCAGGGCATATTCAGTTCCGGAGGCACTGTCACAGAGCCTATTGCTGGCACTTATGACGAGACAATTAACTGGCTTTCCCCGACAAGGGAAGGCAATACAGCGCATATTGACCATGCGAATGTGCTTTACCAGATCCCATCAAAGCATAAGTCAAGCCCCGTTGTTTTCCTTCATGGCTATGGCCAGAGCAGGATGGGATGGATGACTACTCCGGATGGAAGGGAAGGGTGGAGTGATCTATTCCTTCGTAAAGGGCATTCTGTGTTTCTTGTTGACCAGCCGCGGAGAGGAGAGGCTGGGAATACTGCTTACATGACATCAGGATTCATTGATACATTCCCATCAAGAAATGATGCATACCTTCCAGGAGATCAGGCCTGGTATACTCATTTCAGAATCGGACGGGTGGCGCCTGGCCGCTATGAAGGAAGCCAGTTTCCTGAGGGAGAAGAAGCTCAGAACCAGTTCTTCAGACAGATGACACCGAATACCGGTGCTTATGATGAAGTGCTTTTCGGAAGCGTTATGAGCGATGTGCTTAGTGATGTCAGGAAGATGACTGGTAAGAAATCCATCTATATAACACATTCGCAGGGCGGACGGGTAGGCTGGCAGACGGATGCTGAGAATATCTCAGCAATAATCGCAATTGAGCCAGGAGGAACACCTGCTGTAGGCTCTGCAGAATATAATGGATTCCTGGAGGCCGGAATCCCGATTCTCATAATATTCGGTGACTATATTGATAATGGGCCAGAGGATATACAGTCAACGGCTTTCTGGCGGAGCATAAGGGATCAGGCTATTGATTTCGCAGATCATTATAATGCAGATGGCGGTTATGCCGAGGTCTGGAATCTTCCTGAAAAGGGAATAACAGGCAATAGCCACTTCATGTTCCAGGAAATGAATAACGGAAAGATTGCGGATCTTATTGAATCATGGATCAGATTGCATAAGGTCTGATTATCTGGAAGAGGTGAATAAATGGAATACGTAACACTATCAAATGGAGTGAGAATGCCTATTGTAGGATATGGTGTTTATCAGGTGGCAAAGGATGAATGCACCAGATGCGTGCTCGATGCTCTCAGGGCAGGCTACAGGAGCATTGATACTGCGCAGGCTTATTTCAATGAGGGTGAAGTCGGCGAGGCTGTTTCATCCTCTGGAATCTCAAGATCAGAATTATTCCTGACATCAAAAGTATGGATCAGCCATTATGGCTATGATGAATGCAGGAAGTCTGTGGAGGAATCTCTCAAAAAGCTGAAGACAGACTATCTTGATCTGATGCTGCTGCATCAGCCTTTTGCGGACTATTATGGTGCATGGAGAGCTCTTGAGGATATGTACGATGAAGGCATTCTGAAAGCTATCGGAGTATCAAACTTCTATCCTGACAGGCTTGTCGACATTGCAGCATTCTCACGTATCACGCCAATGGTCAACCAGGTGGAGACCCATCCGCATTATCAGCAGAATGAGGCAAGGAAATGGATGGCTAAGTACAATGTGCAGCATGAGGCATGGGCTCCATTCGGGGAAGGCCGTAATGGGCTCTTTGAGGATCCGGTTCTGAACACAATAGGAATGGCTCATGGAAAGTCAGCTGCTCAGGTCATCATCCGCTGGCATATCCAGAGGGGCACTGTTGTTATACCGAAATCCACGCATTATGAGAGGATGGCTGAGAATATCAATGTCTTTGATTTCAGCCTGTCAGAGGATGAGATGGCTCAGATTGCAGGACTTGACAGGCTCTCAAGCTCATTCTTCTCCCACTATGATCCTGAAACAGTTGAGTGGATCACATCCATGGGCAGGTAATCCTATCTGGAGATCTTCCTGAATCTGGACAGCAGCATGCTGATTGCTGCTGTCTTTTTCTTTGTCATAATAAAGAAAAAGCTCCCTACACTGTAAGGAGCTTACGGAGAGAGAGGGATTCGAACCCCCGGAGAGTTTCCCCTCAATTGCTTTCAAGGCAACCGCCTTCGACCACTCGGACCATCTCTCCATCTGCGTCGAACGCACTTTAAGTATGTTACTTATGCAATTGATGTTTGTCAATAAAGATGGCTGAGTTTTTCTCTGGGACCTTTTACTTTGTGCTTTTTTTCAATTATATTGGATTAGTTATGTCAAAGATTCTCAGTTTGATTAAAGGCTTTGTTTCCCATATTGCAAAGAATAATGATGGCAGAAAGCCTGATGCTGATGATAGCTCTGAGACACTGATTGCTTCCGGCCTTGCTGATGATGCTCATAGGGTTATTGAAGAGCTTGCAGAAGAGCTTGGGCCAAGGCCTGCTGCTACTAAGGAATCGAGAAGGGCAGCCAGGCATATCGCATCAGTATTCGAGAAGTACAGCGATGATGTGACGATAACATCCGCAAGGATGTACCCTGGGCTCAGCAGGGGATTCCTGATTATCCTCATTGCCTGTCTTTTACTGATGTTCCTCTTCTCATCTTTCCGGCTCCCAGTCCTGTCTGTTGTTCTTTCCGGATTGTATGCATGGGGAATCTCAAAGGAGATAAGGAAGGAGAAGAGCTTTTTAAGAAGATTCCTTTCCTCAAGCGAAGGCGCAAATGTCCATGCTGTAATTGAGCCAGAGGATGCAGTCCTCAGGACTGTGATATTCTCTGCTCATCATGATAGTGCGGAGATAATAGAGAAGAGGAAGGGCGTGGATATCCATTCTCTCTTGTCACTGTATCTGCCGCTTGCATCCATTCTCATCATGGGGCTCTCGGCGCTTATTGAGATCTTCTCAATGCTGATGGGGCATAGTCTTGCTCCTGGGCTTGCAAGCCCAGCATTCATTGCCATATCGCTTTTCTCACTGGCATTGGCATCAGTCTCAGTGTTCATGTATTTCCGTGTCGGATCGGAGTATTCTCCGGGTGCTGGAGATAACCTCTCTGGACTTTCTGCTGTGATTGAGCTCCTGCGGTATTTCTCATCAAAGAAGAGCCGTGGAAGAGGACTTAAGAACACAAGGCTTGTATTTGCATCATTTGATGGAGAGGAGTGCGGAGCTCAGGGCAGTGCTGCCTGGTTCAGGGATAATTCATATCTTCTTATCAGTCCGAGAATGCTGAATTTTGACGGGCTGTACAAAGCATCGGATCTTGCGTTCCTGACACAGGATGGCAATGGGCTTGTTGCCCTTGATTCACAGCTCGCAGCAAAATGCTCATCCCTTGCAGCTATGATGGGGCACCATGTGCCTACCGGAAAGCTTGGAATGCTCGGTGGCGAGACTGATGCTGTCTCAGCAGCAAGGGCGGGGATCCCTGCAACAACACTTACATCGATGAAGCCTGAGATAAGGACTCCCGCTCATAGTGCGGATGATACTCCAGATAAAGTTGAGCCAGAGGCGCTGAAGGTCGCGATATCTGTCGGAGCTAAGCTTGCAGAGGATGAGGATTCATTTGAGATCAGGGCAGAGGAAGAGCATGTGCCGTTTCTTGAGGATGGGAAAAAATACAGGCTAACCAAATGAGAGGCTAATCCTGCCCTGTCCTATATTCAGGATGCCTGATGAGAATCTGTCTTTGGCAGCTGCTGGGATAAGGCCGTTTATTGTTATGCCTGTTTCGAATGATTCCTCAATAGATGTGGCCTCACACTCTTCTATAAGCCTTCTGGCCCTGTTATACAGCTCATATGGAAGAAGCATCGAGAAGCATATCCTTTCAATGAGCTCTTCTGTCCTGACATGCTTCAGGACTTCCTTTGTGCTGTCTCCATATGCCTTCACAAGGCCTCCGGTTCCAAGAAGTGTGCCGCCGAAGTAGCGGACTATGCATACTGTGATGTCTGTGATCCCAGATCCTCTGAGCACTTCGAGTGCCGGACGGCCAGCTGTATTCTTAGGCTCTCTGTCATCCGATGATGAGAACATCGTCCCATTGCTCCCGACAACCGCTGCATGGACAACATGCGTTGAGTCTGCATATTCAGCTTTCACTCTGGCAACTGCCTCCCTGGCTTCCTCAAGTGTCTTTGTAGGGATTGCAATCGATATGAATCTGGATTTCCTGACCTCAATCTCTGCCTTTGCAGGCTCTAATAGGACCTTCATGGCGTGATTGTAGCATAATTATGTGAGAATATGTTATCGGATGGGGCTGCTGCAGTGATTCTCTCAGCATATCCAGATAGCATCCCAAGCTCTTCTGCACTCAGCACTGTACTCTCTGTCATTATGTCAGTCTTTTTCCCAGCTCCCTGTATTATGCCATATGGCTTCTCGTTCTCTACCCACGACAAGGCAGCTCCAGAGGCACTGCACTCCAGTGTGCTCATATAGTCAAGCAGCTTATAGAAATCATCAGAATGCCATGCGAAGAGGTCTTTCCTGCAGTCACCGAGGTCGCTCTGCTTTCTGTATCTGAGAGATAGCAGTCCCATACCAAGCGGCGCATAGGCCAGAGTCCTCAGATTGAGTGATTTCTCTTTCTCCCAGTCCTTGTTCCAGATAAGTGAGAGAGGCCTTTCGTGATATGCTATCGGGAAGTCTGAGGCAGCTTTTTCCAGAAGACTGAATGGGAAGTTGCTTACTCCTATCGAGAGGCATCTGCCTGAATCCATTAGGCTCTCAAGCTTTCTAAGTGAGCCGTATATGCTCTTATCATCGGAAGGCCAGTGAAGGAGCAGCACATCAACATGGTCTGTGCCAAGCCTTCTGAGGGAAGCCTCCGCTTTCTTCGCAAGTGATGGAACCGGCATGACTTTCGAGATGATCTCTATATCATCTCTCTTCTTCCCAGCCTCACGGAGTGCGGATCTTAGCATGCTGTCGGCTTCATGGTATGAGAATGCCGTGTCAAATGACCTGATTCCATTTTTAAGGGCTGTCTTTATGATCTCTTTGGATTCCCTGGGAGACAGCTTTCTGTGGAATGTGCCGTCCCCCATATTCCAGAGCCCGAGGATTCTCTTACTCATCTTCCTCTATGACGACTCTGCTGTCGAGAAGCTTCAGGTCATCAAACAGGAAGTATCCTTCGAACTTCTTTCCTGCAAGCGCCACCGGAAGCCATAGCCTGTCATCTTCCCACATCCTGCTGTAATCAAGATCCTTCACAGGACACCAGAATGGTTTTGTCTCATCGCATTCGCTGATCAGCGTTCCTTCATGCTTATATGCAAAGAACACATAGCCGATCATCCTGATCCCGTCTTTGAACTGGAAATAGAGTGTTCCCATTTCCCTGAGGTCGGACATATCGAGCCCGGTCTCTTCCTTTGCTTCCCTGACTGCTGCCTCGTACTTTGTCTCCTCAAGCTCTATATGCCCTCCTGGGGCATTAATGTAGCCTGTTCCCATTCCGCGCTTCTTCTCTATCAGCAGGACATCATCCCCATCGAATAGGTAAGTGAGAGTGCATCTTTCTGTAGGCTCCCAGAGATCCCATGGAACCTGATCCACGGTATCTGCATTCTGGCATCTTGCTGCGATCCTCTCTTCTTCTGTCATGTTTCTCTCCTTCTCTGCTTTCTTCTCTTCCGGATGCCCATCCAGATAGCAGTCCCTGCATGTGTTATCATCATTTCCTATGAACTCAGTCCAGCTGAGCTTCCTGCCGCATGATCTGCAGTGCAGCCTGAATGGGAAGAATGCCTTCCTGAATATGATAGGCACAATCACAGCAGCAGCTAGCATAATCCATTCTGTCCACCCTGGAAGCTGGAAATAGCTTCCGATGATGAGAAGCACATAGAGGCAGAAGACATCAAGAAGCAGGAGTATGATGGCTTTTCTCTTTCCTGAGCTGTTCTTATGCTTTTTCTGGCTGATATTGATGATGAGGATTATGAGGATAATCCATATGTATGCTTTATTGACTATATTCAGGATCATAAGACCAGACTAATTGCAAAGGCATTATATTTCAAGCATAAGCGCAGCTGCAGCTCTTGTTATAACTTGCTTGATTAATGTATATCTCTTAGAAGAATCGGATAGTAAAAGAGCAATTGAGCTGTTTTGGTGATAATATAATCTATATGATCGGAGGTGCGAATAATGAGAATCAACAAGTTCATTGATCATACACTGCTTGCAGCAGATGCGGATGAGAAGAGGATAGAGAAGCTGTGTGAAGAGGCAAAGGAGTATGATTTTGCATCAGTATGCGTGAATTCATGCTGGGTTGGCAGATGCGCAGATCTTCTTAAGGATACAGATGTGAATGTCTGCACTGTAGTCGGTTTCCCTCTTGGGGCAATGGCAACAGAGAGCAAGGCATTCGAGGCTCATAAGGCCGTGCTTGATGGTGCAGATGAGATTGATATGGTACTCAATGTCGGCTATATGAAGTCAGGCATGCTTGACGCTGCAGAAGAGGATATAAGAAAGGTCAAGGAAGCCTGTGGCGGAAAGCTCCTGAAGGTCATCCTTGAGACATGCCTCCTCACTGATGATGAGAAGGTGGCCGCATGCCAGCTTGCAGAGAAGGCCGGGGCTGATTATGTCAAGACATCGACAGGCTTCTCAAAGGGCGGTGCTACTGTCCATGATGTCGAGCTCATGAGGAAGACTGTCGGAGACAGGCTTGGAGTCAAGGCATCTGGCGGGATCCGTGATGCTTCTTCAGCAGCTGCAATGATAAAGGCAGGAGCAAGCAGGCTTGGATGCAGTGCTGGGATTGCTATAATGAACGGAGCATCTTCAGATGCCGAATATTGAGAATGCAACTCCAGGTGCTGATTTCCTGAAGTCCCTTGGCTTCCCTTCACTCGATGTCCATGAGGCATTCTCCCACTTTGACTTCACAGTTCCGGGACGCAGGGTCCTTCTGATCGGACCGATGGGCTCCGGAAAGACTGAATTCGCGGCAAGAGTGTGGCGGGATGCTGCAATTGCACAGAGAAAGAGCGATAAGATCCGGGAGCTTACAAGCACTGATGGCGTTGACCGCCGTAAGGTTTTCTTCATCAGGTCTGAGATTGATGGGGCAAGATTCACCGATTATCCGGATGATGCCCTCTGCTACCGCTCTGGATATATAAGATGCGGGGATAATATTGCGCGGATCCGTGACAGCTTCGGCTTTGAGCAGGTCCTCCGCGATAATCCGGATGTAGGTACATATATAATAGATGAGGCCTCATTCTTTGATGAGCGGCTTGCATATGTTGCAAGAAACTATTCCATAGAGAAAGGGTGCATGTTCGTATTCCCGACGCTGATCCTGAATTTCAGGCGTGAGTTCTTCAACTCGACAGCAAGGCTTATGCTGGATATTGCTACGGATGTTATCCCTCTTACTGCTTACTGTGAGCATCCGGACTGCATGGCTGATGCATTCTATACTTACAGGTATTATCAGATGGGGGACTCTGAATGCCCGGCTCTGTACTTTGATCCTCTGATTGTCGTCGGAGGTGATAAGCTGAAGGAGAGCGCGCTTGAGCCGAACTATGCATCCAGATGTGACCAGCATCACTATCTTCCTGGAAAGGAGTATACATTCTTCACGCTGAAGCCGCTTGGGCAGAGTGCTGGAAGCGGGGATGTGAAGCCTTTGTATAAAGAGCTTGAGGCCCTTAATTCCAATATAGAGAAGTCTGCGCTGTATGGGAATCTCATCTCGCGTTATGGAAGCAGCAATGATGGAGAGAAATACCTGAACTCAGTCAGGCCTGGCCATATTGCAGAGAAGGCCCTTGCATATCTGTTCTGTGAGCAGAACCTTATAAGCGAGATGCTTCTGCAGAAGATTGTCGGAGATCTGCAGCTTGATTCGAAATACCTAGAGAAGGTCCTCTTCGAGAACAGGCATCCTGTATCCTTTGATCAGCCATATCTGCTATAGGCCAGATGGCATTCACCCCGGGATTCCCCCGGGTGATTATTTTCAGAATGACTCTATTGTCTTAACTGTTTCCGGTGCAGTCGCAGGGTCGAGGTTCTCAAGTGACCATGGGACATCAATGCCCCTTCTTCTGATCTCCTCTGCAAAGCCCTTCCAGTCGAATACTCCGGTAAGAGCCGGTATGTTGCCGATCTTGTGTCCATCGGTCTCATCGAGCCTGTAGTCCTTGCAGTGGATTGCTGCAAGCCTGTCGCCATAGAGGTCAAGGATAGGAGTGTAGAATGCCTTCTGTGCCTCTGGCGTAGGATTTTTCAGAGGAACACCATCGCTCTCCTTGATCCCATCGAATGGAACAAGGTTAATAGGGTCGAACAGTACCTTCAGATGGTCAGATGGGAATTTCTCAAGCATCCTGGCCATTCTCTCTGGCGACGACATTGTATGCTGGTGGTTGACTGCCTCGATTGTGCAGCATGCGTCATACCGCTCAGCAGCTTCAACCATCTCTGAAAGCGCTGAATAGAAAAGCTCTATGTACTTCGGATCTGCTGTATCCGGGCTATAGCCTCCATTAGGATTCCTTGTTCCTGTCTCTGTTGCTACGATCCTTGTTCCGAATGCTCTGTTCAGCTCCAGGGACTTTATGAATCTTGCGATATCGCTCTTCCTCTTCTCTTCGTCAGGATGAGTCGGCTGTATATATGCTCCGACTATCGATATTGACACTCCATGCTTTGCCAGTGCTTCACGGATGCCATTAATATATTCCTCATCCCATTCCTGCCATGGCCTTGATGAAGGTATTACCTTCTTCAGCGCCAGCTGTATCGAGGATGTGCGGAAATCCTTTCCGATGCGGGAACCAAGCTCATCTGCAGAGCTGAATGTTCCATAGTCATGTGCTCTTAAACCTATTCTTATCATGGCCAGAGTTTATGATAAACAGGCTTAAAAGTGAACATACAACGCTAAATTGCAAAACCATGTTTGTTTTAATAGATTGATAATCACTTACAATCATTGTATCTGATTCTAGATTGGAGTTTTTATGATTGATTCAAAGACCAGGGATACCGTTGAGCTTCTGCCTATGGATGGCAATATGCAGGCTGTCCTGCAGGATGCTCTGCTCTCTTCAGCTAAAGTCATCCTCCGCGGAGGAGTCTTCATGACAGGCCCGATAGATATCCCTTCTGATACAGAGCTTAGGATAGAAGAGGATGCGACTCTTAAGTTCATCCCTGATTTCAATATATACAGCCCGGTATACACACGCTGGGAGGGCGTTAAGTGCTGGTGCATGCATCCATGCATCTACATAAACTGTGCAGAGAATGTGATCCTCTCCGGAAAGGGCACAGTGGATGGATCAGGAGAAGCATGGTGGGAGGAGTGCAATGAGAAGAGGTCCTATGCATCATCTGAGCCAGTGCTCCCATCAGAGCTCAGGCTGAAGGCTATGAATCCTGATTATCTTACACAGCCAAGCGGAGGCGGCGGAAGGCAGACTCAGTTCCTGCGGCCTCCTCTTCTGCAGATAAAGGATAGCCGGAATATCACAGTCAGGGAGCTGTTCTTCACATCATCGCCGTTCTGGACAATCCATCCGCTGTTCTCCGAGCATCTTCTTATCGATGGGATACATATAATGAATCCTAAGGATGCACCGAACACTGATGGGATAGACATTGAGTCATGCCGTGATGTCGTTGTCCAGAACTCGCTTGTAGAGGTGGGGGATGATGGCATAGCACTCAAATCCGGTTCGGGAATATCAGGAATCAGGGATGGAGTGCCTGCTGAGGATGTCACAATCAGGGGCTGCCATGTTAAGTGGGCCCATGG
>CAKQTF010000002.1 GCA_934276695.1 uncultured Spirochaetales bacterium | reverse complement strand
TCCTATCCACGGCATTCTATCTCTTCATAATGCTATCAATGATCCTCACTCCCCTGTTCATAGTGTTCAGAAATCCGATACTCCTGGCATTCGGGGCATCTGATAAAACACTGCCATATGCATCATCATATCTGCTGATCTATGCATCCGGATCTGTATTCGCAGTGCTTGCAGTAGGCCTGAACAGCTACGCTGTGAACCAGGGAGCCTCAGGCAAGGCCATGGCAGCACTGCTTGCTGGCGCGCTGCTGAATATAGTGCTGGATCCGGTATTCATATTCCTGCTGGGACTGAAAGTTGCGGGAGCAGCCATCGCTACTGTGATATCACAGCTATGCTCTGCGCTGATCCTGTTTGCAATCCTCAGAAGCCCGAAGGCTGCGATACGGCTGAGCTTCAGCCACTTCAATGCCGCAATAGTCTCAAGGATAGTGAAATATGGGTTCTCACCATTCATAATATTCGCAACTGACAGCGCACTGCTGATCGTGCTCAATGCAATGCTGCAGCACTATGGAGGAACAGATGCGGACATGCTCATAACAGCAGCGACAATAGTACAGAGCTTCTTCCTCACAATCACCTGTCCATTAGGGGGGATAACAGGAGGAACGCAGGGACTCCTGAGCTATAACTTCGGAGCAGGCAGAATCGACAGAGTGAAGGAGATCCTCAGAAAGGAGCAAATCGTAGCACTCTCATTCACAGTCATCATGTTCATCTTCACGATGACATGCCCAGAGCTGTTTGCAGGGCTGTTCACAGATGATGAGCACATGATCAGGCTCAGCGCACGCTACATGAGGATATATGCCTCGATGATCATCCCGCTTTCATTCCAGTATGTGAATGTTGACAGCATGACAGGAATCGGACAGGTAAGGCTTGCGCTACCACTATCGCTTTTCAGAAAGCTGAGCTATCTGCTTCTTGTCATAGTCCTGCCTCCGGTATTCGGAGCCCCTAGTGCATTCCTCTCAGAGCCTATATGCTCCCTGATGGCAGCAGCAGTGAGCACAGTCACACTGAGAATACAGCTTCCGAAGGTATATAAGGCGAGAGAGACACAGGGCCTTGTGATCTGACATGAAGTGAATAAAAAACCCCACTCGGCAAAAGGAGGTAAACCGTACGTGGGGAACAAAAGGAGGTTAGAACAAGAAGCATCTGCTTCCCGTTTCTTGGCCATAATATAGCGAGTTAGCAGAACTTTGAAAACACCTTTTTCTTCTTTTTATGCAATTCGCCGTCATTTTTCCAAAAAAAGTCTGAATCTGACAATGAAATATGGCATATTCAATAATATATGCACTGCTATTTCTTATAAATCCTTGAATTAACAACTGAAAAATTCAACTGCGCTTCTGTTTTGCACCTTCATAGTCCATTAGCATATTCAGGACCTCCTTAGACATCGGTATCAATGCGATGAGATTGAAGACTGTCATAAGTGCTATACCGAAATCACCGAGATCCCATACAAATGCATACTGTGATATGCAGCCGATGAAAAGCATGACCAGTGCGAGGATCTTATAAAGAGTCTGACTCAGCCAGTTCTCTCCGAAGATGTAGGAGACGTTGCTTCTGGCATAGAACAGGATCCCGATGAATGTCGAGAAGCTGAATAGGAATATCGTCAGTGCAATCAGTATGCTTCCAGCAGGGCCAAGATGATAGACCATCGCACTCTGGAGCAGATCCATGCCGACTTTATCATTAACCAGCGAATCAGGAGTCAGCAGCATTATGAATGCTGAGCATGTGCAGATCACAAGAGTGTCAATGAATACACCAAGGGACTGAAGCAGGCCTGCCTCCACTGGATGCTTAAGAGAAGCCGCCGCTGCTGCGCATGGTGCGCTTCCGCTACCTGCCTCATTCGAGAACAGCCCGCGCTTTATGCCATTCATGAGAACAGCTCCGATTCCTCCGGCAACAGCCTCCCTTATTCCGAAAGCCTCCTCGAATATTCTTCTGAAGACTGATGGAAGCAGTGATATGTTGCGGACGATGATGAACAGCGTGATTGCAAAATACAGTGCAGCCATAAGGGGAACCATAACATCAAGCACCCTCACAGTGGTATTCTTCCTCAGCACAATCACAGCTGCAATACCCACAAGAACAGCAGCAGAGGCATACGGAGGAATACTGAATGCATTCTCAACAGCGGAAGAGACAGAATTGCCGATCACCTGGCTGATGCCGCACCAGCAGAGAAGCCCGGACAAGGAGAAGAGCACAGCAATCACAGATCTGCGTTTCCTTCCTCTCAGAAGATGGTCAAGATAGTATGCAGGACCGCCTTTATAGCCGCCATAGAGCTTATCGTCAGTCCTGTATTTATGCGCAAGCGTTCCTTCTGCAAATGCTGTAGCTGCTCCGAATATGGCAGAGACCCACATCCAGAACACAGCACCTGCACCGCCAAGCGAGATTGCAGCAACAACACCGACAAGATTTCCCATCCCGACCCTTGTAGCTGTAGATATGATCAGAGTCTGCACGCCAGAGAGAGCACGGCCATTCTCGCCCTTCTTCTCCTTTGTTATCCGGATCATATCAGGAAGATGCCTGAACTGGACAAAACGAAGCAGAAGCGAGAAATAAATACCAAGGGAGAGCAGGATGATGACAAGAAGCGAAACGCCCACACTGCCGCCATTCGGCAGCGGAATATAGAACAGATCACCCCAGAATATATTGAACAGAAAATAGAAAGCCTTCACCTTACCCCCCTTCAGAAGCCGCATAACAGCACTTACTGTAGGATAACAGCTTTACACTGGCTTTTGTATTCTTTTCTCTTTTTCAGTTTTTTCTTTTTACCATCATTATTGTTTCATTGAAAAATAAGCGTTAATGTATGAAGAACAGCACGGAGTCTTATTTATGGAAAGAAAAGCCAGAAGGATGACAGAAGGCCCGGTATGGAAGAGCATTGTATTCTTCGCACTTCCTCTGATGATCGGGAATCTGTTCCAGCAGCTTTATAATACAGTTGACAGCATAATAGTCGGGAACCTGATCGGAAAGGAGGCTCTGGCTGCTGTTGGATCTGTTGATTCCATAATAAACACCTTCATCGGGTTCTTCTCCGGGCTCAGCGCAGGAGCAGGCGTTGTCATAAGCCAGTATTATGGAGCAAAGGATGATGAGAGCGTCCATAAGGCTGTGCATTCAACGATTGCGCTCACAGCAATCCTGAGCATAGTCATAACAGTGCTTGCACAGGCAACGACTCCATTATTCCTTAAGATGCTTGGGACTCCGGAGGATGTATGGGAAAGCTCTGAGACATACCTCGGAATCTACTTCCTCGGTGTGACAGGGCTTCTATTCTACAATATGGGATCAGGGATCCTGAATGCTGTAGGAGACTCAAGAAGGCCGCTTTTCTTCCTTATCTTCTCAACTGTGATGAATATCCTTCTCGATATTCTCTTCATCGCCGTATTCAGGATGGGTGTTGCAGGAGCCGCATGGGCAACCATCATCGCAGAGTTCCTGTCAGCAATCCTTGTGATGGCTGTGCTCACAGCAGAGAAGAGCTGCTACAGGATAGTATGGAAGAAGGTCAGGATCCATAAAGCGATACTGAGCAAGATAATCAGAGTCGGCATCCCTACTGCCCTGCAGATGATGGTGACAGCATTCTCGAATGTCTTCATACAGTCATACATAAACTTCTTCGGCTCTGCTGCAATGGCAGGATGGTCAAGCTATGCAAAGATAGATAAGATCTGCCTGCTTCCGCTTCAGTCGATCGGGCTGTCAATCACAACATTCATAGGCCAGAATGTCGGAGCTGGAAAGAAAGACAGGGCCATGGATGGAATAAGGACAGCGACGAGGATCAACTTAGTCATCGCCGTCTCAATGATCATCCTGCTCTGGGTGGCAGCCCCACTCTTTGTGATGATGTTCAACACCGATGAGGAAGTGATACATTACGGTGTGCTCTTCCTAAGGCTCCTGAGCCCGTTCTTCATCTGTGTGGGATTCAATCAGATCCACAACGGAGCACTGAAGGGATCAGGCAACACAAAAGTCCCGATGATAATCATGATGTCATCATTCATAGTGTTCCGGCAGTTATACCTCTTCCTAATCACACGGATCTGGAACAATATATACACTGTCTCCTTAGGATATCCATTCGGATGGCTCTTGTGCACTGTGATCCTTGCAATATACTACAGGCACGTTGACATAACAGGATTCAGGGTAGTATCAGAATCAGAGAGCTGAAAGCATGCTGATTATGCTGCTTGCACTCGGAGGGCATTCTGGCACTGAGTGCATAGCGCCCCGGCAGCATGCTCCGACTCCAAGCTCCATATGCTTTCCCCTCCAGCCCTGGCCTATTGCAATCTGCCTGCCTTCAAGAATGCCTAGCGTACCATTCTCCTCCATGCGCTTCAGAGCATGTATGAGATTCGCATAGCAGCATGAGCAGGCAGACGAAGGAGCAGTGAATGCCTTGAGTCTCGATGCATATCTCTCAGGCTTTGCTGCATGGCTCTCATCAGGCCTGTTAAGCTCAATGATATGGGCATTCTTAAGATCATCAGAGCCTGCTCCATATTCAGCTCCGAGATGGATATACTCAACTTCGTCCTCAGTGAATCCCATAAGGGATGCCGCATATGCATCAATAAGGACAGAATCATCACCAAGGATAAGCCTGTTTGTCTCCACAGGATTCCCGCCTTCCTCAAAATCAAGATCCCCGCAGATGCTGTCAACAAGCGTCACAGATGGCTTATATGCCTTATTCAGAAGCGCAATAGGACGCATCAGCCCAAGCTGATGGAAAAGCCTCTTTGAGCGGTCGCTCATTATCCCCTTGAGATTCTTCATCGCACATGTCATGCCAGTCTGGCAGTGTCCCTTAAGGACAGGCAGATTGATCATGTAGTCAAGAGCCAGGACTTTCTCGGAGATCTCCATTGAAACGCCATCCTCTGCTATCTTCCTGTATCTGTCCTTCTTGAGATTGAACAGCCCCACTCCATATCTGCTGCGGATATCATAATAGCCATTCATACGGAATGCCCGCTCTGTATCATCACCGACCCATGATCCTTCCATAATCGATATATCAGCAAATCCATTATCCTGCAGATACTCGATTATGCCTTCAATGATCTCCATATGTGTAGTTGCACCGCTGCTGGGCTCTGCGGCAATCACAAGATTCGGCTTAAGTCCTATCCTGCTATCTTTTGAAAGGATCCTATCCTCGATTCCATAGCTGGACAGGATCTCTTTTGTCATTCTCTTTATCTCTTTTCCGTATATGACTCTTATCTCACTGCTCATACCATTAAGATACCCATGGAAAACTCCTGATTCAAGTCTTATCCATATCTGCTATAATATCCAGCGAGGAATATGATATGGAAATCCTATGCTACGGCTCACTGAATATTGACTATATATACCATGTACCGCATCAGGTGCTGCCTGGTGAGACACTATCCTCGGTAAGCCTTGAGAAGAATCCTGGAGGCAAGGGGGCTAACCAGGCTGCAGCGCTTGGAAAAGCAGGCTGCAGCGTGAGGATGGCAGGAAGAATAGGAGCAGATGGGAGCTTCCTGCTATCTGAGCTAATGAAATACGGTGTAAACACAGAGTGTGTCAGAGTCAGCGGGAATCTGACCGGACACGCTATAATACAGCTCTCAGATAATGGTGAGAACTCGATAATCCTCTACCCTGGAGAAAACAGAAGACAGGAAGAATGCGATATCGATAAGGCATTCAGCATGATGAGCCCAGGCTCATTGCTTCTTATCCAGAATGAGATAAGCTCTCTTGACCGCATCATAGACTGTGCAAGAAGGAAGGATATGAGGACATTCTTCAACCCTGCGCCATTTGACAGCTCGGTCCTTGATCTTCCGCTTGAGTATATAGACACAATAGCCGTGAATGAGATTGAAGCCGCAGCGCTTGCCGGGATCCCTGCAGATTCTGCATATGAGGATATACTGGGCATGCTCAGCTTAAGGTATCCGGCAGCTGAAA
Organism: uncultured Spirochaetales bacterium; assembly: GCA_934276695.1. Classification (GTDB taxonomy): domain Bacteria; phylum Spirochaetota; class Spirochaetia; order Sphaerochaetales; family Sphaerochaetaceae; genus Ornithospirochaeta. The sequence goes on along the minus strand of CAKQTF010000002.1, from coordinate 16,366 downwards.
TCCTGATGACAGCAGGAGCGAATGGGTCTTATTATCAGAAAGGAAGCGAGAGGCACTACCAGATGGCAATCCCAGCACACGCTGTTGATACTACAGCTGCAGGTGATACCCTATATTGGTTACTTCATCGCATCAAGGGCCAGAGGATTCAGCATAGCAGAATCAATGCACTATGCAGCAAAGGCCGCAGGAATCGCAGTATCCAGGGAAGGAGCAATGAAGTCAATCCCATCAGAAGATGAAGTATTCACAATGTGATGCTGTCAGCGTAGCACCCTCTTTAAATCAAGGAACGGCTCTCTCCACCCAGCAGCCTTCATGAGATCATGGTAGAACGGCGGAACACCTGAATGCAGGCTCATTATGAACTCATAATACTCGGATGCGCTCTGGCCGAAGAGATCATAGCCGCTTTTATATATGCAGTCAGGATAGAATGTATTCGATACATAATCCACGGATTCAATGTAGTCTTCCACAGAGATGAACTCATCCTTTATTATTGATGAGATATCCTTAGGCATATCAACATGGAAGATGAACGCCTGTTCTCCCCGGTCATTATACCTTATTGAGTCAAAGCTATGCACAAGCGGCTTCGGCACAGCATCAGCGCGCTTCTCTGACTTCTTTATATAGCGTCTGAAAGCCTCTGCATCATAGATGCGTGAGCCTTTTGCGGCAAGGAATTCAAAAAGATGGAGATCCAGTGCCAGGGATACGATGAAGACATCATCATCCTTATCAAGGTATGCTTCTACATTCTGATCTGTGGCCGGGATATCACGGAACGATGTGATCCTGCCATTGTACATGACGCCTTCTTCAATCCCCTTCTTATAATAAGCCTTCAGTTCGCTGTTAAGCCTGCCGTATCTCTTGCTGTCAGATGGATACAGCGGCCCCTGGATCATCATTAGAGCATCTGAATGCTGCATTTCCGTATAAATATCAAAGAGAGAGCTGTCAAATGGATCATCAAGGATCAGGCCTGCATACTCAATTAGTGAGTACAGAGATGGAAAAATCCTATCCATATCGGCCTGACTGAATACTGATTTCGAATCAAACATATCAGTAATCAGGCCGAAGCTCCTGTCTATTACAGCTTCAAGAGCTCCGACTGTTATATTATCAGGGACCAGCAGTATGCGCTCTGAAATGCCATCCTCTATATTTGCAAACGTCCTCAGGTTCTTCTTCTCTGTCTTCGTAAGAGCTGTAAGATCAGCTCTTATCCTGACCGGGACTATGCCCACAATGGGATTCATGCATCTAAGATGCTTATCAAGATATGAAAATGGCAGTGTAACGTTCATATATCTCCTAATTCTTCATGCTATATGGCTGTCTTGTGTTCTCAAGGACATCCCTCCACAGAGATCCCTCCGGATCAACATGAGAGCGCTTTGAGACAGCCACCTTGATAGGAAGATACACGAACTGGTTGTTAACACGCGATGCAATGCACTGCGTCTTTCCAGCCATTGCAGCATGGACCGCATGTGCTCCAAGACGTGCGCAGTAGATTGAATCATAGCTATTAGCAGGAGCTGATCTTATTATGTAAGACGGATCAATGTACTTGATGCTTGTCTCGATGCCCTGCTCCTTGAAGTACTCCTTTATCTTCTCTTTCAGGAAGATTCCGATATCATGGTATTTTATATTGCCTGATGCATCAGTCTCTCCTGTAGGCGGAGCAAACTCCTGTCCTGCGCCTTCTGCAACGAGGATCACTGCATGCCCTCTCTCAAGAATCCTTCTCTTCAGATTCTCCAGCAGCCCATTAGGCCCCTCAAGGTCAAAAGGACACTCAGGGATAAGGCAGAAATTCACATCGCTCTGAGCAAGGGAAGTATGAGCAGCGATGAACCCGGATTCCCTTCCCATTACCTTAACAAGACCGATTCCATTAATTGAGTTCTTAGCCTCAACATGAGCACCTCTGACAGAAGGGACTGCAGATGCAACAGCAGTATCGAAGCCGAATGAGGAATCAATGAATGAGAGATCGTTATCAATTGTCTTAGGAACCCCGACAATAGCGATCTTAAGGCCTCTTCTCTTTATCTCCTCTCCGATATCATAGGCACCGCGCAGTGTTCCATCGCCACCGATTGTTATCAGTATATTGATATTGAGGCGCTCCAGGGAGTCGACAATCTCCTCGACCTGCTTACCGCCTCCGCGTGCAGAACCCAGTATCGTACCGCCTTTTTCCTGTATATCATCAACAACATCAGGATCAAGGGAGACAAGCGGCCATGGGGAATTCTCAAGCAGTCCAAGGTATCCATACTGGACTCCGGAGATCCTTCTGACGCCATAGCGATACCAGAGGCATCTCACAACAGCTCTGATCACATTATTGAGTCCTGGGCAGATTCCGCCGCAGGTGCAGATTGCAGCATGTACATGAGAAGGATTGAAATATATCTTATCCCTTGGGCCTGCAAGCTCCACAGTATCAGAATGGACAGGACGCACCTTTCCATCAACAGTCTCTGTCTCAATAGAGTAGAGTATGCGATCCTCATCGCTTGTGTAATCAGCAACGCCATCACCGCTTCTGTTCGACATCCTTATAGGACTGGCCAGCTTTGCTTCGCCTAGCCTCTCAATTGAGAAATCATACTGTTTATCTTCCATCATATTCCTCCTTGAGGAGTCCCAGCGCTTTCCCGAAAGCCTCATACTCAGTAGCTGCATATGCTTCCATCCGCATCTGGAAATCCTTAAAAAGCTTTATAAACTCAATAGCAAAAGGAGTGAGTGTCGCACCCGTACGGTCCGCACCACCATGCTTCCTTATCACAATCTGCTGATCAAGATTCCTCTCCAGCCGCTCTATCATCATATAGGCCTTCGAATATGACAGGCCCATACTGGCAGCAGCCTTCCTGAGCGAGGACTCAGCCTCTATGGCCTCAAGAAGCCATAGGACACCTAATCCCATGAACTTCTCGCCTTCGCTGTCGACAAGGTAGAATCTCTCCTTCAGCTCCATAGCTCCTCAGCTGCCTTATATACAGTATCCACAAGATCCTCAAGCATCTCATTCTCGACAGAGCAGTATGCAAGCCTGAGAGTGCTTCCAAGAATGTTTATCGCACCTATCTGATACTTATCAAGAAGGTACTGCCTGAGTTCCTCAGCGCTATGCGGGGACACATCGAATGCCATGAAGTATCCGCTGTTGAAGCTGTATGGCCTGAGCACGCTGCATCCCTTATGAGCTTCAATAGCCTTATGTATAGTGCGATATCTCTCAGCTATGATGCTGAACAGCCTTTCCTTATCCGCATCGTAGCTCCTGCCTTCTGTAAGAGCCTTAAGCAGAAGAGACTGCCCCGGTCTGTCACAGCTCGACACTGAGCATCTGATCGCACCTAGCGTCTTCTTTGTAAGCGCATCAAGGATCTCCGGTGTGAATGATTTCGATGCATATGAGATAAAGCCAATTCTGAAGCCCCACACCATCTCTTCCTTTGTCGCAGCATCCCCTTTGATTGCGAATATGTTCTCATGGGCATCTGCAAGATATGCAAAGAGGGACTGCTTCTCTGTATCAGATTCAAAGAAAAGACCGAAATACGCATCATCCGTGAGGACCATTATCTTCCTTCCGCTCTCAGCTATCTCAACAAGAGCAGCTACTATTGCCTTCGCTTCTGTCTTGGATGGTGTATAGCCAGTCGGGTTATTAGGGAAGTTAAGTATAACGCGCGCTGTATCACCCTTGCATGAACAGATTGCCTCTTTCATCCCTTCAACGTTGAATCCGCCATCCTCATTGTAGAATCTGAAGAGCTTCATCTTCGCACCTACAGAATCCGTGAAGATAAGATCGTAGTTATCCCAGAACAGATCAGGGCATACAATCTCATCTCCTTCATCTGTAAACAGAGCAGCGACTGTTGATATTGTATGAGTCAGTCCGCCTGTCACAAGAGGATCAGAGAAGAGCTTATCCTTAAGCGATGGGTTCTTCTTTATTATTGATTCCTTCCATGCCTTTCTCAGAGCCTTGTCTCCGCCGCCAGGTGCATATGAGAATATCTGGTTCTTCCTGAATGATCCTGGGACAAACTGGGAGTAGATATCCTCAAGGCAGAAAGGCTCACCATGATCGAGTGCAAGCCCTATCGTTGCATTGTATCTCTTTGCCTTATCTCCGGCTTCTGCAGCCTGAGCCACAATCCCTTTCGGGAAGTACATGCGCTTGCCTTTCTCCGACAGGAAAGAGTAAGCGATGCTGTTTTTCAGAATATCATTGAGTTCTATAGCTAATTCGTTCATTTAACATCCTTTAAGCGCAGTATATTTAAATCTTCGAGTTTCTAGAAGAATAATACTGCTGTTTTTTCAGAAAAGCATTCCCTGATCAGGCTCATCACTCTCCGGAGCCATTCCAAGCATGGCAAGGAATTCATCCTCAGAGACTATCCTTGCACCCACACGCTCAGCATCGGCACGCTTTGACCCGCCTCCGCTGCCAGCAAGAAGATGCGTTGTCTTACCTGTGACTGATGAGACTGTCCTTCCTCCTCTCTTCTCGACTTCTGCCATTGCCTTGGACCTTGGGTTGAAATTCCTGAAAGATCCAGTCACGCACCACACCTGGCCACTGAATATCTGGGGATACTCTGCATCTGTCTTATCCTGAGCGGAACTGAAATGGAGGCCATACGCACGGAGCGATGATATAGTGCTTAAAAGCCTCTTATCTGAAAAAGCCTTTATTATAAGCGCTGCTGTGCTCTCTCCGACACCCTTTATGGATGTGAAGACAGATGGATCTCCTGCAGCTGATGCATTCACAAGCTTATCTATATTATCAAAGCCATTGGATATCAGGATCTCTGCCATCTTAGGGCCAAGCTCCGCAATTCCAAGAGCTGACAGAACAGCCTTGAATGGCTGATTGACAGATTCCCTTATGCCATTCTTAAGGGCACTTACGGTCTTCTCTCCTATGCCAGGAGTTCCGATAAGCTGATCATAATCAGCTCTGTATATGTCCTCAATGCTCCTCAGAAGCCCTTTCTCATACAGAACCTCAACTGTCTTAGGGCCAAGGGATTCAATATCCATCATATCCCTTGATGCAAAGAAGGCTATTCTTCCCTTCACCTGATCAGGACAGTCATAGTTCGGGCAGAACTGATGGGCTCCATCCTGGACTATTTCCGTTCCGCAGCATGGGCACTTCTCCGGCATCCTGTATGTCGTATTGCCAAGAGAATTCTTCTCAATGACCTCCTCAACAGCAGGGATCACATCCCCTCTCTTTGTTATTGAGACAGAATCCCCTATTGCAAGCTCCAGCTCATCTATGTATTCCTGATTATGGAGTGTCGCACGCCTTATCGTAGAACCGCCAAGAGCTGTCGGCACAATCTCAGCCACAGGAGTGATCCTGCCGGTTCTTCCGACCTGGCATGTGATTCCTTCCAGCACTGACACAGCCTGGGGAGATTCGAACTTGTATGCAATTGCCCATCTCGGATGATGCTCTGTATAGCCAAAATCATCCCTGACATCAAGCTCATTGATCTTGAATACGAGGCCATCTATCTCATATTCAAGGCCTCGTCTTCCGTCAGTCTCTGCCTTTATGTACTCCTCAAGGGAATCAAAGCCATACGCTCTGCCGTCAATCCCAGCAGCCTTCAGCTTCTCTTCAGCCTTCTCCTCCGTTGAATCGAAGAATGCGAAATCCGGATTGATTCTAAACCCGAGATCCTTCAGCTTCCTGAGGATATGTAGATGATCTGATGGTGTATCTTCCTTATTGCTCCAGAATCCCTCATAGCAGAACATATCAAGTGGAACCATGGCAGCCTCAGATGATTTCTGCCTGCGCACTGTGCCGGCTGCCAGATTCCTCGGATTCGCAGCTCTCTTCCGCTCATCCTCCTCAAGTGCATTGAGCCTGAGGAAATCCTTCTTCGGAAGATAGACCTCTCCTCTGACGGCAATTGTAAGTGACTCAGGGAGCTTAAGCGGGACACTCTTAATAGTCATTATATTCGGAGTGACATCATTTCCGACCTCTCCGTTTCCGCGTGTCACCGCTCTTGCAAGCATTCCATCCTCATAGTAAAGGACCATTGATATTCCATCTATCTTCTCTTCTGCGGCAAATGAAAGAGCACCGCCTTCCTTTGCTATGGACTTATCGAAAAAGGAAAGAACCTCTTCCTTTGAATAAGCCTTATCCAAAGATAAAACAGGTATTGTATGCTGTACTTCTGGGAAATCATTTGTAAGATCGCTTCCGACCCTGCGTGTAGGCGAATCAGGCTCTGCAAATTCCGGGAACTGCTCTTCAAGAGCCTTAAGCTTATCAAAAAGCCTGTCATATTCCTGATCACTTACTAGGGACTCACCCTTCTTGTAGTATGTATCCTGATAAACCCTGAGCTTATCTGTAAGCTCTCTGATCTCTTCTCTGATTTCCATAATATAAATAATAGCCTAATTTCCCGATACAGAACACGGCAATGGAAATCCTTTTTTATCCAAAAGAATGAATATGACATCATCCCAAAGCCAGGATAGATAACAGAAAAGGGCTTAGGATTCATACCCACAGCCCTTTGCTTGATTAGTTTTTAAGATAATCAGAAGACCCTGGCAGGACGGATCCGGAATAAATTCTCACGTCCTGTCTGAATGACATTTCCATTTATAATGCATAGTCTGGATGCAAGCACATTATTAGCTTCGTCACTTGACCAATATTCTTCTGTATCCATATAAGAGGTATCTACTCCAGTCTTATAAATCCTGTTATACAAATTACTTAAATCATTTCCACTAGGAAGAAACCAATCAGCAAATGTCTTCTCTCCAGTCTTATATTCCAGATCATCACAGAGTTTCGCTGCATACATTGAGGTTGTCTCATCACCACTGCTTTGCGTGTATGCAGAGTCTTTCATTTTTTCAACAAGTATTTTTGTTTTCTCTCTACCATAGTATTTTGAATTAGCCCCTGTTATCTCATTACTGCCAGATGGCCTATAGTAACCAAAAACAAATTTCTGCTCTGCTGTATCATATCCAGAAGCTGAAGAGTCAACAGTTGGCATACCATCAATAACTCTCAGATCTGCAGGAGCTACTTCAAGATATTGCCAATCAGAGCTACTACTGGTGCTGATATTTATGATATATCCACCAGCAGAGCCGGAAGAACCTGCTTTAATTGGACTTATCTTCTCAAAACCGCATGGCATACATGTTAAAGCTGCTTCTCCAGCCTCTGTTTCTGTAGGAGCCTTTGACTGTACTCCATAAAAATTGTGGGAAAATCTTGATGAGTTATAACTGCATACTGTGCAAATCTGCCAATGCTTAGATTCATCATGTTCCCAGTCTCCATACGTATGCATTTCTTTCGCTGTAGTATAGGCACAGTCAGAACACTCTTTCCAATGTTTACTAGAATTGGATGTATATTTCAATGAATGGCTTCTGGCATCAGATTTCAGACCACATGCACATTCATTCCAATGATTGCTTTCATCATATTTCTGTATTGTATATGAATGAGCCTCTTCTACTGATTCACCACACTCAGCACATGTCTTGATATGGCTTGATACATCAGCTGGATTCTGCCTTGCAGTCCAGATATGGGACTCAGCAGAGCCCTTTGCACCGCATATGCACTCATTCCAATGGCTGCTCCCATCATGGTGCTGTGCCGTGTAAGAGTGAGCTTCTTCAACTGACTTACCGCACTCAGTACATGTCTTGGTGTGGACTGATGCATCAGCTGGATCCTTCTCCCTTGGAGCTCCCCAGGCATGGGCTTTCTCTCCGCTCTTTGCTCCGCATACGCATTCAGACCAGTGCTTATCTGCATCTGCACAAGGGATACTGTACTCGTGGTCTGCCAAGTCCAGCTTCTCATTGCATGCACTGCATATCCTATAGTGCTTGCCGGAGTATTCACCGCTGCCGATTACCAAGTCCCCAGGATTGTGCCCGGTTGCAGGGATAGCACTGCTGTCCTTGGTCTCATCGCATCTTGAGCATGCTGCATTCTGCAGCCCATCCTCAGTGCATGTTGGCTGCCTGACTACAGAGACAGGTTTCCAATCGTGTCCAAGCGCAGCAAGCACCTCAGTCTTAGTCTCTCCGCAGCTGCAACTGTATGTCGCTGTTCCTGTTTCCGTACAAGTTGCATCTATTGTATCTGCGATCTTCCAGTCATGATTATGTTCCCATATAGCCTTAAGCTCTATATCCTTGGTCACAGCAGCACTGAAATCATAATCAAGGCCATCGAGCTGCCATCCCTTGAATGCATAGCCTTCTCGGACTGGATCATGCTCTGGTCTGGCAAGGGTTCTGCCATCAACAACCTTTACAGGTGCAATCTCACCCCCCCCGTTAGTGTTGAACACTACAGTGTGCAACTTGACATCAGCCGCTGGATTACATGCAATCAGCATCAGAACGGCTATCATCAGAAAAGCTGAAGCCTTCAAAGTCCTCTTCATAAACATCCTCTCTTTTTTCGGGCGGATACAGTGTGGGAAATAAGGCATTCAGCATCCAAATGAGCCACTAGATCCGAAGGCTCATACAGAACCCAGAGTTTTTATATCAGAGAATAAAGACATGCGCAATAAATTTAAAATTGAAATTATTTAGGTGTTCTTTATTAATTTTCAATCAGGTGCCACAATAAGGATCATCTGGGTAATATGCGCTATTCCGGCATAGAATTGAGACAGAAAAAATGAGATGGCTATCTCAGAAACTTCCTCATCTTTTGTGAATTTCCATTGAAAACCCGCTCATAAAATGTAATTTATAGTTATGCAAGAGTCTTTTTTCATACAGTGTAAAGCTGATTTATATCTCAATGAGCGGAAATCTAATCCACACAAACTGCCCTTGCAATCACGCTTCAGCTCCTTAGATTTTATGATGATAGCCAGTTTCTCACAGGCCGAGACTAAGGCTACGTACAGAGAATGATCCCCGCAAAACGAAGTCTGCGATACTGTCCAGCTTTGCGCCGATGGCACTTTCCAGATGCATCTTTCTGGAAAGAAAGCCATCCAATATATCCGTAAAACAGAGATCATGCTGTGAAACTGCTTCAATAGCTTTCTCCTACAAGTTTCCATTTTCTGATTCGACAAAACTGGAATTCATCGGACTCTTTTTTCAAATCGGAACATACCATCGGAACTGTCTTCCGTTCCGGGATCATGGGGATCAGGATGCTTTTGATTATAAAACTCCACAATGTGAAATTCACACTTATTCACATAGAAATGAATATTTCTTGTTTCAAAATACGGTGTGCATGTCTCCCACACCGTTACCTGTGGGAACATTTTTTCAATGGCACACCATGCAGTATAACCTACGCCCTTGCTGTGAGCATCTGGGGATACAAACAGCAGTTCCAAATCACCGTGTTCGCCCTCAATTTTCACTACTGCACCACCTATGTTTTTTCCGTCATCTGTAATACGCAGTGCGATTCCGGTGTCGATAGCATTCTCGATGGTTTTTCTGGAAATGATTTCATCGCCATCTTCGAAGTGTTCGGCACGAGTACCAAATTCCTCCAATGCTCCGAATTTGAATGCAATCTGATTATCTGTAATGAATTGTTCGCGGTCATCCGCTTTCAACGGCAGTAACTTGATCATAATATTGTCCTCATAAACTGGAATTTGTGTATTACCGATTTTTGCTGAAGAAGCCCCCAGCAGCCATAATGAGTTCCACGATGGATGCAGCGCCTCGAGGCAAGCCTACGATGTATCTTAATCAGCTCATCATGGATTTTGCTAGTCAAAATCCAACTCAGGCTGACCTTCGTATATCTTTCTATGCTCTTTCTCATTCTTACCTTGATTCTGGATATATCGGGCTATCGTCTCTCTGCTTGCATATAGACCTACCGTATTGGCATAATACCCACTGAACCACAGGTTTCATCCCCATAATATCATCTATGCCTTATGCATGGGTGCAATACTTTCTTTGCTGTTATGCTATTATCATCGTTACCATTCTGGCCACTGCCATGTCCGGAATCCCTAGACCTGAAAATGCAGATAATCCGGCTCCAGCCCTATCTCCTTGAACCTTATCCAATAGCACCGCTCTATATCCTGGCATACCAGCCTGAGTGACTCTTCCACCTCCGGTGTGAAGACCGGCCTTCGGTACTTGGCCGGAAATACGAGATGATATATAAGCGGTAATCGGTTATGGCTCATCGCTCATGCCTCACATTTTAACATACGACCCAAGGACCGGGGAATTAGCCCCTAGCTTTATGATGCTACGCGCCTCGCATCATAAAACAGATTAAAAAGAACAAGCAAGTCCTGACATTGGACTTGATAAGAGCAGAAGTAAACATAATCAATTGTTATTAAGGCTGTAACCTTACACAGTATGACTTTTCGTTGGATGGAATTAATAGCCTCTCAATCGAGAGGCCTTAGACTAATACTTAAGATATGCACCTTCCATAGGGCTAGCTGCATGCTCACGGAAAAGTCTCAAAACTCCATTTTTATATCGAGGTGCTGGAGCTTCCCATTTAGATTGCCGTTCTTTCAGGATTTCTGATATTTCCTTTTCCGAAAGCCTCTTCCCATTTACCCCCACAATATTCAGTCTGCGGTTCATTACATCAAGTTCTATAAGATCACCATCTTCAACGAGAGCAATAGGACCTCCATCTGCAGCCTCTGGCGAGCAATGTCCAATCACAGGACCAGTTGACGCACCAGAAAATCTTCCATCAGTTATGAGTGCAATCGACTTCCCTAGCTCCTTATCACTGGATATTGCCTCACTTGTATAGAACATCTCTGGCATACCAGACCCCTTTGGCCCTTCATACCTGATAAATACAGCATCGCCTTTCTCTATTCTATGATGAAGAACTGCATCCAGGCATTCCTCCTCACTATCAAACGGGCGGGCTCTCAGGATAGCCCTGAACATCTCCTTTGGACATGCCGAATGCTTTATCACAGCACCACTTGGAGCGAGATTGCCTTTCAGCACAGCAACAGAGCCATTAATACTTATAGGATCAGAAAAAGGACGAATTATATCCTCCCTTTTTATACATGTTCCATAGCGTTTATTGAATTCAGAAAGCCCCTCTGCCGCAACTTCAAAATAAGAGCCTTCTTTTCTCAGGTCCTCCAAGTTCTCTCCGAGTGTCTTACCTGTAACAGTCATAACATCCAAATGCAGCATATACTTTATTTCTTCCATTATCATTGGAACGCCACCAGCATAGAAGAAACACTCTGCAGGATATTTTCCTGCCGGCCTGATATTCAGAAGATACCGTGCATTGCGATGGATTCTATCGAACGTATTGCCATCAATTTCAATCCCAAGCTCATGAGCAATTGCAGGAATATGAAGCATAGCATTCGTACTTCCAGAGATTGCCGCATGAACAAGGATAGCATTCTCAAAGCTTTTTCCGGTGAGGACTGCACTTGGCTTCAATTTACCATTCTCAGCCAATTTTACCGCCTGGACCCCTGCTTTATATGCCATATCCTTTATAATCTGGCTGTTTGCAGGAAGAAGAGCGCTTCCAGGAAGTGCAAGACCTAGCGCCTCTGCCATTATCTGCATCGTGGAAGCAGTTCCAATAAATGAGCAGGCACCACAGCTTGGGCATGCATTCTCCTTTGCCCACCTGAAGGTTGATAAATCATATTCACCTCTTTCATAGCCTGCGCTATAGAATCCAAGCTGCTCAAGAGTAAGCATGTCTGGTCCAGCATGCATGACTCCTCCTGGGAAGACAAGAGACGGAATATCAACACGGCACATTCCAATCAGATTCCCTGGAAGCCCCTTATCACATGAAGAGATAAATACAGCACCATCAAAAGGAGTTGCATTTTCATGAATCTCAATCATGTTAGCTATCATCTCGCGGCTTGCAAGTGAATAATTAATTCCATCTGTTCCCTGGCTTTCGCCATCACAGATGTCAGTACAGAAGTATCTTGCGCCAAATCCACCGGCAGAATATATTCCCTTTTTAACTGATTCAACGATAGAATCCAAATGATGGCTGCCTGGATGGCTATCCCCAAAAGTGCTTTCAATCATAATCTGGGGCCTTGATAAATCCTCATATTTCCATCCAGAACCAAGTCGGAGCGAATCTGATTCAGGCGCTAAAGAACGCATTTTCTGGCTTATTAATTCACTCATAAAATCCTCTTATTATGCTTTTGCTTTCTTTTTTATCACTTCAATAACAGCCAATGCTATATTCAATAGTGCTATAGCATAGAATACCAAAGCAATCGGACTTGTGAAAAATGGCAATATACGGCCTTCACTGTACATAAAACCGCGCCTGAAATACAGCTCTGCCATTGGTCCTACAAGATAACCAAGGATAAATGGCTGGGTCTTGAATCCCCATCTCTTCATAAAGTATCCGACAATACCGAATATGAAAATCGTGATAACATCAAACAAGCGGTTATTCAATCCATATGCCCCAAGCATACATAGAAGAATGATTGCAGGGAAAAGATATTCTCTCTTTATCTTCAGAAGCTTAACAAATCCTTTTATTGCAAAGAATTCAGAAAAAAGCATAAAAACATTGGATATAATCAGTGCAACAAAGATGAAGTAAACCACATCCGGCTGATTCTGAAATAGAAGTGGCCCAGGCTGTACACCTTGCATTGTAAAAGCCCCTAAGAGCAAGGCTGTTACCGCATCTCCAGGTATTCCGAGAGACAGAAGAGGGATCAAGGCTCCTCCGATTGCAGCATTATTAGCTGTTTCGGATGCAACAACACCGGCATTTACACCAGTCCCGAACTCTTCTGGATGCTTTGACATCTTTTTTGCGGCATTATAGCTCATCAGACTGGCAAGAGAACCTCCGATTCCAGGAAGAATGCCAATAAGAATTCCTATTATGGAAGATCTAAGGCAGTTCCATTTCTCTGCAAAAAACTCTTTCAGAGAAAACCCAAAACCTTTTATCTTTGCTTCTTTTATAGTGCCAGATACATTTTTCTCTTTTGATGATGCAAGATCAAAAAGCTCTGCAACGGCAAAAAGCCCAACAAGAACAGCAACAAGATCAAATCCACCGTCAAGCGAATGAAAGCCAAATGTGAATCTTGGCATTCCATCAATCGGAGCACCACCAATCATCGACAGAAGAATCCCGAGCAATCCGCTTATCAGGCCTTTTGCATAATTACCTGACGACATAGTAACAATCATGGTCAGAGCAAAGAAACATAGAGCAAAGTATTCATAACTGCCGAATTTTATCGCAATACCTGCGAGGACCGGAGAAATGAAAATCAATGCAAGGATGCTGATGCCTCCGCCTATGAAAGAAAAAACAATACCTAAGCCAAGAGCCTTCCCCGCCTGCCCTCTCATTGCCATCGGATGACCATCAAATGTGGTTGCAATTGAAGCTGCGGTTCCTGGGATATTCATCAGGATTGCAGCAATAAGCCCACCGGAAAATCCTCCTATATACACACCAATCAAAAGTGCCAGACCATCAGATATCACCATTCTGAATGTCATTGGAAGGAAAAGAGCAATTGCCATTGTTGTAGAAAGCCCTGGAATAGCACCGAAGATTAATCCAACAAGAACACCGAAGAGCATTAGTCCAACATTTGGAAGACTAAGCATTGAAAGAGCATTCAAAAAATAATCAAACATCCTGATTCTCCTTTTATAATCCGAATGGCAGAACAGGAATGCCAATCTTGAATCCGTACCTGAACATCAGAGAGAAGACAAATGAGCATACAATAGATATCAGCACAGCCTTAATGTCTGGCTTCTGCCATTTGATTACTGAAATCTCAAGCAGCATAAAAACAGATCCGATTATTGCAAAACCAAGGATGTCAAGAAGCAATATTGATCCACCCATTATGAGAATTGATAGTAAAAGAGCAATAGTCTTCCTAGGATTCTCATCATCCAAATCCTCACTCCTGAATTCCCTGAACAAGCAGACAATGCTGGATATTGCAAGCATAGAAATTATAATTCTAGGAAAAAGCCTTGAACTAACCGACTGTGCAGCCTGTGTTCTTGGCTGTCTTATCGAGAATGTCCCGATAAAGAATGCAATTACTATGACTGAAAGAAAAACAGCCATCGCAATCCGGAGAATCATTGTTCTGGTAATTTTCATCTCAAACCTCGCTGTAGCAGCATATCTCTGCCACGGAAAAGCTTATCCGGATCCTGAAGTGCTTTATAAAAGTCATATTTCTTCTGAGGCAGACCTACAAGCTTTCCATCTCTTATAAACTCCAGATCTGAACCATAAAGATTTGAAATAAGCTTCTCTGTAAGATCCGCTCTGACATCTGCATACTCTGGATTATCCGAGACATCATCAAGTTCCTCTGAGTCATCTTTCAGATTGAAGAGCTGGAAGATATTTCCTACCGGATAATAAATTAGTTTCCAGTCTTTGGTTCTGATCATCCTGGTTGCCCTATCATCTTCCCAGAGCTCGCCATATGAATAATCTCTTTCTGATTCGTCAGTCAGAGATTTACCCTCCACACTTTCAGGAACAGGAACACCTGCAAGTGTCAGAAGTGTTGGCATTACATCCCTAAGCTCAACAATCCGGTCATTGACTGTATTGCATTTCATACCGCAAGAAGCAGGAGGAGAGAGTATGAATGGGATCTTCACACATGGCTCATACATCAGGAATTTTCCAAATGAACCATGCCGGCCAAGCATCTCTCCATGATCCGCTGTAAATAAAATCACAGTATCCTCAAGCAGCCCCTGTTCTCTAAGGGTTCCGATTACAAGCCTTATCTGATGATCTATGTATGTACAGGATGCATAATATGCTTTTTTGGCGTTATCTGATATTTCTTTTGTAGATGTGTAATACTTATAAAGAGAACTATAATAGGTATAACCAAAAGGAAGCTCATCCATATCTTTCTTTGTCCAGTTTCCGAACAAAGGAGCTGAGAACTCTACTTTATCATACATATCAAGATAGTCTTTCGGCGGAACAAGCGGAGGATGCGGAGCTGCATATGAAAGATACCAGAAAGCAGGCCGGGATGGATCTCGCCTGATTATTGTCTCACACATCTCTCTTGTAACCCAGTTTGTTGCATGGAATTTCTCTTCCATATTGAAAGGCCGGTACGAATAATTATTATTGCACATGCTATGTGAGAATTCGTCTCCAGCATGACCATTATGAGCAAGATAACGCTCATAATCATCCTGTGCCATGCCTTTCTTGTGCCTTCCTTCCTCATGAAGAATTACATCATCAAAACCAATCCTATCTCTCTGAGGAAATACATGCAGTTTTCCAACAGCATATGCCTGATATCCATTATTCCGGAAAACCTGTGCAAGCGATGGAATATCAGATGGCATTTCAAGATCTTCATTAAACACCCTATCCCCATGTCTTCTGCTTGTAACCCCAAGCATAAGCTCTCTGCGAGCAGGGATACATACAGGTGTTGTGCTTATAGCATTTGTGTATCTGATTCCATAACGCGCAAGCTCATCTAGTGTAGGCGTGAATATCTCATTGCAGCCTGCGCACCCTAAATAGTCTCCTGACCACTGGTCTGCAGTGATCAGAAGGACATTTTTGCGTTCTGCCATTTTATCTCTCTCCAAGAAGCTCTGGAGCAAAACTTTCGTAAAGATCCTTTGCTTCCTTCAGAAGCTCAATAGAATCCTGCTGGCTTGTGAATTGCGGACTGACAAAATACTTTAAGAAATCATCCTTTGCAGCTTTCGTCTCACATACTTTTCTAAGAGCATTATTGAATGCATCCACAATGCTCTGGTCTGTCTTTGGAGGGAAAGCAAAGAAGAACAGCTTATCCATTGAAATATCAAGTCCCTGTTCCTTCATTGTAGGGACATCTGGGAAAAACTCATTACGCTGGTCAGACAGAATACCAAGAGAAATGAAATCCCCACTCTCAAAATATTGATTTATAAGACCATACTGACTGAAGAAAAGATCAATTCTGCCACCAAGCATATCTGCAATTCTATCAGCAGCGCTGGTTGAATCAACGTAAGAGAAATCACCCTTTATTGCACTGTCATAAAGTACACATGCAAGCTGAGCATAACTGCCCTGTGCAATACTTGCAATAATCTTCTCTCCACTTGCAGCTCTTGATCTGAAATCTTCAGCATTCTTGAATTTTCCTGCAGGAGCAACAAGTGTTGCTGTCTTATCAATTATAGGCACACTTGCAATTGTATAATCAAGCGTATCAAGATCGGTAAGGCCTGTAATCTCACTTAAGAG
>CAKQTF010000001.1 GCA_934276695.1 uncultured Spirochaetales bacterium | reverse complement strand
CTGTCCATCAATCCTGCCTTCCCCGGTATATACAAAATCCGCACCATCAAGAAGCTCACTGAAATGGACTGTATCAAGCACTGTCTCAATTCCCATCTGGAGTCTGGAGCCGAAGAAAGCTGCCATGCCGCCGCCCATTCCTCCAGCGGCGCCGGAACCTGGTATCTTCTGCACATCAACACCGAATTCCCTTTCTATCACAGATGCAAGCTTCTTCATCTTCCTATCCAGAACTTCAACCATCTCTGCATCAGCTCCCTTCTGAGGACCATAGACAGCAGCTGCTCCCTCGCTTCCATAGAACGGATTGTCTATATCGCACATAGTCACAATCGGAATACCCTTAAGACGTTCATCCATTCCGGACGTATCTATCCTCTCTACCATGTCGAGAGTCCCGCCAACAGGAATGAAGCTCCGGCCATCCTTATCATAGAAAGAGATTCCAACAGCAGCTGCAAGCCCGCAAGCAGCATCATTTGTTGCAGATCCTCCTAGGCCTAATATTATCCTGCTGACATTCCTCTTTGCAGCATCCAGGAGAAGCTCACCTACTCCGTATGTCGTAGTCTTTGAAGGATCCTTTCTGTCCCCGGCCATCGGAAGAGCAGCTGCTGCGGCCATCTCAATGACTGCGATATTCCCAGGCAGAATACCGTAATATCCATTAACCTTCTCCCCAAAGAACGGTCCTGTAACCTCCTTATATATCTTCTCTCCTCCAACTGCATCAAGGAAAGCATCAACGCTCCCTTCTCCTCCGTCAGCTACAGGGATTGATACAATCCCACAATCCGGGTAGTGGCTTAGAATATTCTCTTTCATTATCCTGCAGATTTCTGCAGAAGACATTGTTCCCTTAAACGAATCAGGAATCAGGATAACTTTTTTCATTGATAAAACTCCTATAGAGAAAGAAGCGGAGACCATGCTCCGCCTCTTTCTGAATGATACAACAGAAAATCAGATAAGGAACAGAGAGAGAATCCATACAAATATGATTCCGATTACACCCATTATCCCTGTCATTGCAGTCTGTGTCTTATATCCATCCTCCATCTTAAGCTGTCCGAAATTAGTCACAACCCAGAAATAGGAATCATTAGCGTGAGATACAGTCATTGCTCCAGCTGCAATTGCCATTACAGTCAGGACTCCAGCAAGAGGAGTATTAAGGCCAAGCAGATTCATCATAGATCCGTTATCTGTTATTGCTCCCATGATTCCAGCTGTGGTTGTAAGAGCAACAGTAGAAGATCCCTGTGCTGTCTTCAGAATAGCAGAGATGATGAATGGGAAGAAAATACCTATCTTAGACAATACAGCAGCATGCTCCTGCATATAACCGACAAAGCCTGCCTCAGATATAACCTTTCCAAGAACTCCGCCTGCAGCAGTTACAAACAGGATAGGGCCGACGACCTTTAATGTATCATTGGTGATTTCATAGAAAGCACCTAGCTTTCCTGTCACTGCAGCAAGAATGACTGCAAAGATAACGCCGACTGCAAGAGCAATCACCGGCTGTCCGAAGAAATACAGGATAGTTGAGACAGCACCTGTCCAGCCAGCCATAGAGGATATTGAGCCTAGCGCCATGCAGATGATAGGAACAATTATCGGAGCCACTGACAGGAAACCGTTTGGCAGTTTCCCGAATGACTTCAGAAGCTCATCATATGTGAGCGAGTTCTCTTCTGCTGCCTCTGGATCAATGCTGACTGTCTTTGCTATGTGCTTTGCATAGAAATATGCTGCTATCATGCATGGTATTGATACAATAGCACCTATTCCCATCACCATAAGCAGATGATCCCCTACTCCGATAGTGCCTGCTGCGGCAATCGGCCCCGGTGTAGGCGGGATAAAGACATGTGATGTATAAAGGCCGGCAGAGAGGCAGACTGTCATAGCAACAGGACTGCAGCCTGTCTTCTTAACAAGCGCTCTTCTGATCGGATCGAGGATAACGAACCCTGAATCACAGAAAACCGGAATCGATACAATCCAGCCCATTATCTCAATTGCGATATCAGGATGCTTCGGTCCTATCACTCTGACAACCATCTCTGCAAGCTTGAGGGCTCCTCCCGTCTTCTCAAGAACTGATCCGATAAGCGCTCCGAGTATTATCACAATTCCTATCGATGAGAATGTGCCAGAGAAACCAGATCCAATCATTGATGGTATATTACGCAGAGGAATACCGACGACAATTGCAAGAAGCAATGATACTCCCATCAATGCAAGAAATGGATGGATCTTGATTTTTGAGATTGCTATGATAATCAGAATAATAGCAACAAGCAGCGATATAATCAGACCAATACCTGACATATAAAGCCTCCTCTTTAAAGAAATTTAAGCCTAGTATCATACTAGTCTTTGAACTCATAAAGAGAAAAAAATGATTTTTACAGAATTTTAACATATGGATAATTATGCAAATCCAGCTAATTTTTTTGTTTTTATACTTTTCGCACTGCAATATGGTAAACTGAATATTATTATGTAAATAAGAACATACAAAAGGAGATGAATTTCTTCTATTTTACGGAGAAAGCCTTCAGGTTATGGAAAACAGAGACTTACGTATAGCTAATCTCACAAGAAACGAAATCAACATACATCAGCCACTATTCGCCACAGGGAAAGGGGTCACTTCATTTTATAGGGAAGCCTCTGAATTAGCTTATAAATATAATGAGCATAGGAAAGCAGAAGGCCTGGATAAAGCAGATATGCTCTCAGCAGGGAAACTGAATGCAACAGCCGTCCTCCATCTTATATATCAGGTGGCTCTGTCCTTCTGCCTTTCTGATGGGCAGTATGACTTTTTCTCCAGAAGGCTTAAGACAATAAATGACAATGCTGAGCTGAAAGATGCACTGCTGTTCTTCTCATCAAATTTCCCTTCCATCATCCTTGATGGGGATAAAGCCTCAGAAGAAGAGAAAGAACTCGAGAACATGAGAGGATACTTCATATATCAGGTAATGGTGAGCAATCCTGCACTGCTTTCAGCTGCTAAGCCACTGATTCTTCCGGACGGGCTTCAGCTGCCGAAAGTATTCAGAGCATTATCATCAATCATGTCATCATTTGAAAAAGATGACCTCAGGGATGGTAAACCGAATACAGATGATATATTCACATTCCTATCACTACCTGCAAGACTGTTTCCGGATTCTCTTGAGGATCAGATCCTTTACATACTCAGGGAATGGGGACACATGCTCCCATCTGAGCTGAAGATGATGCTTGAGAATTCACTTGACTTCATAAATGAAGAGCAGAAGGATCACGGAACAGGAGGAGCTCCAGGGCCAATGCCTGTGATTGATTTCTCGGAAGAAGCTGGCGAATATGAAGCATTCTCCTCTGATTCAAACTGGATGCCCAAGGTTGTGATGATCGCAAAATCCACTCTTGTATGGCTTGATCAGCTTTCAAAGAAATACAGAAGGAATATAACAAAACTGGATCAGATACCAGATGAAGAGCTCGACATATTAAAGGAGCGCGGGTTCACAGCTCTGTGGCTTATCGGGCTATGGCAGAGATCCGAGGCATCAAAGAAGATAAAGCACCTATGCGGAAATCATGAAGCAGAAGCTTCAGCTTATTCTCTGAAGGACTATGAAATATCCGAGAGCATCGGCGGATGGAATGCACTTGAGAATCTCAGATCCAGAGCTGCGCTCAGAGGTATCAGACTTGCTTCAGACATGGTTCCGAATCATACAGGAATCGATGGAAACTGGGTTTATGATCATCCGGATTATTTCATAAGCCAGGATTACCCTCCATTCCCATCATATACTTATGATGGACCGGATCTCTCTGACAATCCGGATTTTGAGATAAAGCTCGAGGACCATTATTACAATAGGACTGATGCTGCTGTTACATTCAGGCTCACAGACAGAAGAACAGGCCAGACAAGGTATGTATTCCATGGTAATGATGGCACAACGATGCCCTGGAATGATACAGCTCAGCTCGATTATCTCAATAAAGAGACCAGAGAAGCCGTTATTGAGAAAATAATCCATGTTGCAAAGAATTTTCCTATAATAAGATTTGATGCAGCAATGACCTTAGCGAAAAGACATATCGAGCGGCTCTGGTACCCTAAGCCAGGAACCGGCGGAGACATTGCAGGCAGAGCTGAGCATGCCCTTCCTGTATCAGAATTCAATAGGATGATCCCTGTTGAATTCTGGAGGGAAGTAGTAGATAGGATAGCAGAAGAAGTACCAGATACGCTGCTGCTTGCAGAAGCCTTCTGGATGATGGAAGGGTATTTTGTCCGTACACTCGGAATGCACCGTGTATATAATTCTGCATTCATGAACATGCTGAAGAACCAAGAGAACCAGAAATACAGGCAGTCAATAAAGAACACTCTGGAGTTCGAGCCTGAGATACTCAAGCGCTATGTCAATTTCATGAATAATCCTGATGAGGATACAGCTATTGCCCAGTTCGGTGATGGTGACAGGTATTTCGGAATCGCAACAATACTTGCAACTCTGCCTGGCCTTCCAATGATCGGCCATGGCCAGATTGAGGGATTCAAAGAGAAATATGGGATGGAGTACAGCAGGGCATATTTCGATGAAAAACCAAATGAAAGACTGGTGGAAGAGCATTACCGAAGAATATTCCCCCTTTTCAGAAAAAGATATCTATTCTCTAATGTCGAGCTTTTCAATATTTATGACTGTATGAACAACGGACATGTGCAGGAGGCTGTATTTGCATATGTGAATGGCTCCGGCAACGAAAGGAACCTCGTACTTGTGAATAACCAGTATGAGAGATCATCAGGAACGATAAACAAGAGCGCAGATAAGCTTGTAAAGAAGGACAATGAAAGATATCTTGCAAGCACAAGCCTGGCAGAGAATCTATCATTGCATTTTTCTGCAAAGAACTATGTGATCTTCGACTGCTTTACGGATGGGCTCTCATACATCTACCCATCCATGAACATATTTGATTATGGATTCTCATTCCAGCTCAATGGGTATGAATCAAGAGTCTATTGGAATATACGTGAAGTCGAGGATACCGATGGAATATACGAAAGACTTTATGAGGCACATAAGGGAGAAGGAATCAAAGACATAAACAAAGCCATCGCACTGCTGAAGCTTATGCCTGTGCATAAGATACTGGAGCCACTGAGAAAAAGGGATTTCATGAAGCTCCTTGAGGATATCGCAGAAGGCAGGGCAACAAGGGAAACAGAGCGTTCGCTTCTTTTAACGCTTGCAGAGGTCTACACAACGCTGTACGAGACATACCCTTCGCTTGAAGAGAGCGCGAAGTCAGTAATAGGCAGAAGGCCATATGATGTAAAGCCATCTCCTATGGTTGATATCATACATAGGGTTGCACGGCTATTCTCAATAAAAGGCAGCCATGCCATGAGAAGCTGGAGCTCTGCTGACAGCTCAGTGCATCTGCTCTTCGCAATAGCACTAACGCTTCTTCCATTCTCTCATGATCTTGACATGAGAGGGACGATGGAAACTGCAGACAAACTGATGCTGAATGACTTCTTCCTAGAGCCATTCCGGGCAGCAGGATATTTCAAAGACGATGAGTATATGGCACTATCGCATGAAGGAGCACTGCTGCTGTCTGCATCATGGTCATTAGCTGACAACGATCAGAATGGCACAGCAGACGGGATCCTCAAAGCAATAATGAATGACAGCGGAGTGATGAATCTTACAAAATGCAATGAGTATAATGGTGATATATGGTTCAATAAAGAGAGAATGCAGAAGACTATGATGATCTCATCTCTTGCAAAATCAATTGCATTCAGGGAAACATCAGCAGAACTTGATATATCAGCATCAGCGCTCCTTGAAAATGAAATGAAGAGTGGATACAAGTTAAACACACTGCTCTTAAAGAATAACGTGGATTGACTACTATTTAGGAGGTGTTTAAACTTTAAGCTATGAAAACATGGATTACTTATCTGGCTGCGATTCTGATGGGAATTGCAACATGCCTGATTTTCAGTGACTATACAGCAGCGACCGGAATATTCTCTTCAGTCACAGGCTTTCTAATCAGCCTTGGAATATTCCTCTTCATTCCTATCATGATCATAACATCTGCCTCCGGAATAGCATCCCTAAGGAAAGACAGGCTGCTTGCTAAGAGCACTGGGATAATGCTGCTCTGGTCTTTGCTCACTACAGCTTTAATGGCTATTGCGGCTGCCCTGATCTTCAATGCACTTCCTGCTGTATTCCCAGTATCATCATCTGCAGGTTCAGATGCATCAATATTCGAGAGTGTCTTCAACTCTGCATCAAGCAGGGCTCTTAATCAGACATATCCATCAAATCCATTCCTGAGCATAGCAACAACAACGTACTATATTGTCCCGATCCTCATAATATCATGGATTCTAGGAATTTCACTGAAGCCTAATGCTGATATAATACGTCCAGCATATACTGTGATGAACTCCTTCTCTGAGGTGATGTACAGGATAATAAGGACAGTGACAGTATATGGATTCTTCCTTGTATACTCCTCTTCTTCTTATTTCTTCCTGGCTCTATTCCAGGAGAAGACAGTGCTTGTCAGTCCTCAGTTCATGAAGCTTCTGACAGCAGCATCACTCATTGCGGTATTTGTACTA
The DNA here is from genome assembly GCA_934276695.1 of uncultured Spirochaetales bacterium. Taxonomy (GTDB): domain Bacteria; phylum Spirochaetota; class Spirochaetia; order Sphaerochaetales; family Sphaerochaetaceae; genus Ornithospirochaeta. The sequence goes on along the minus strand of CAKQTF010000001.1, from coordinate 20,993 downwards.
CTTCCTCTTCTCTTTGCAGTCTTCACTCTGTTCAAGAAGAATCCGTACTGGGCAATAGGAAGATCATTCTCTCCTATCGTATCAGGCCTTTTTACTGGGAATATCCTTGTCTCTTCGCTGATCAATGAGGGATCATCAAGACAGAACATCGGAGTCCAGAAAAGAATCACAAGCACAGCAACACCTGTATTCACCATAATAGGGAGAGGCGGTACGGCCTTCATCACAACGATTACGCTTCTGGCATTATTCAAAGCAGTAGGTGCAGAGCTTAGCATCTCTAGCTCAATTATCATGTCATTGGCTGTTGCGCTTGCTTCATATCTTTCATGTATTGCAACTGGATATGAGATAATAGTGGTCTTATTTGCCGCATTGAAGCTTACAAAGCTTAATCTATACGGTGCAGAAGCAACTATTCTGGCTATGCTTCCTCTTCTGACAGGCATTGCGACAATGCTTGACACAGCAATAGCAGCATTAGGCAATGCTGCTATATCATTCTACACAAGAACCGATATAAAGATCCCTTATAGAGATATACTGTGACAAAGAAGAAAATCGCACCAACGGTACTACTGGTAATACAGTCACTTCTTACAGCGGCATTCATAGGCATGATGATCCATGTCTCGATAGTGCTTTTTGCAAGAAATGGCATTTCAGCATTCGCTGATCTGTCTTTCTACTTTCCAATACTGATAATACTGGTCTCATCACTATCCCCTCAGATCGTACTGAGAATCAGAAGAAAGCTACACAGTGAGGATGGTGAGGTCTTCCCGATACTTTTCATGATACTGTCAATGCAGGCATCTCTAATTGTGCCGCTGTTCTCAGAGATCTCAGGATACTACATCATGCCACCAGAGATGCTGCTGGTGCTTGAGAGATTCTCAATCCTTGCAACTGCAATGATATTCCTTCTCTCATCCCTTGAGTATTACGGATTCCAGAATGCAAAGCTCGGACTATATACTTTCTACATTCTTCTCGCATCCCTTATCATATGCATGCTAGCTCCTAAGAATACCAACAGGGGCATGATTGAGATCTACAACGCATATTCAGATGCATATATCATCTATGGATCAATACTGATATATATCGCAGCTGCAGTGACATTCATCGCTTCCGCAATAACCGTGAAATCCGCAAGCAACATACGCAAATGCGTATCATTCCTTCTGATGATTCTCGGCATAATACTGTCACTATTTGATAACTTCATACCTGCAATCATATCATCAGCATCTTATCTTATCGGTATAATCATACTGGACTTCAATACAAAGGACAGCTTCTGATTGCTGAACAGGACAAAGGAAAGGGAGTATTCCGGACACCATGGCCTCAGCAATACTCCCGTGTTTTCTTATATATTCTCGCTTAATTCAGATTAATCACTGACTTATCATAATCGGCAGGAGGGACGAATCCAAGAAGCTCCATACATGTCGCAGCAATTGATGATATGCCCAATCCTGTATTGAGATCTTTTGAGTACTCACCATTATATGATGAATCAGCAATGATGCATGGGACAGGATTGAGGGAATGCGAGGTCTTTGCCTTCGGCTCTCCATTATCCTTCAGCTTTACAGAGCCATCCTTTCCATGCTCATACATATCATCAGCATTTCCATGATCAGCAGTGACAACCATGACGCCACCTGCTTTCTCAATAGCAGCCCTGAGCCTTCCAAGCTGAAGGTCCATTGCCTCCATTGAGCATACTACAGCCTCAAATACACCTGTATGGCCTACCATATCGCCATTCGGGAAATTAAGCTTGATGAAATCCCATCTTCCGCTTTCAATCTCCTCAATAACCCTATCTGTGATCTCTGCACACTTCATCCATGGCCGCTCCTCAAAAGGAACCTTATCTGAAGGGATCTCCACATACTCCTCAAGCTTATCATCGAATTTACCGGACCTGTTTCCATTGAAGAAATACGTGACATGACCGAATTTCTGAGTTTCTGATATAGAGAACTGCCTTACACCTGACGCACATAGATACTCTGCAAGTGTCCTGTCTATTGCAGGCGGAGAGACCAGGAACTGATGAGGGATATGAAGATCTCCATCATACTCCATCATTCCGGCATACTCTACATGAGGATGTCTCTTCCTGTCAAACTCGGTAAGGGTATCCGCCTCGAAAGCCTTAGTGATCTCAAGAGCTCTGTCACCCCTGAAGTTGAACAGAATAACAGAATCACCATCCTCGATTGTTCCGACAGGCTTTCCATTCTCTGCGATGACAAACGGAGGAAGATCCTGGTCTATAGCACCTGTCTCTTCTCTTAATGCAACAATGGCATCATGTGCATTATCAAACTGTCTTCCTTCTCCTAATACATGAGTCTCCCAGCCTTTCCTTACCATATCCCAGTTTGCATTATAGCGGTCCATTGTAATGACCATTCTTCCGCCGCCGGAAGCAATTCTGGCATCAAAGCTTCCATCAGCTGAAAGCTCTCTGAGAAAAGCCTCAAATGGATCAAAGTAATCAAGAGCTGACATCTCACCAACATCCCTGCCATCAAGAAGTGCATGTACCCTGACTCTCTTCACGCCTTCTTTTTTAGCTTCGATCACCATCTTCTTAAGATTATCAATATGCGAATGTACATTTCCATCAGAGAGCAGTCCGATGAAATGAAGGGTTGAGTTCTTTGCCAGCACATTGTTTATCAGCTTCTTCCATGTAGCACCCTCAAACATCTCACCGCTGTTAATTGAATTGGCAACAAGCTTTGCCCCCTGGGAGAATACCCTTCCACATCCCATAGCGTTATGCCCGACTTCACTATTGCCCATATCAGCATCGCTTGGAAGTCCAACTGCAAGACCATGGGCCTTAAGCTTAGTCCATGGATAATCATGGTACAGCTTCTCAAGATTACCTGTCATTGCAGATGCAACCGCATCCCCTTCCTTATACTTACCGAATCCAACACCATCCATGATCACGAGCATAACAGGGCCACGGCGTGTGATCTTTCCATTCTTCTTCAAAGGATCAACCATATTAATTCTCCTTATTCTAACTAAATATATTATTTATCGGACAATGGGGCTAGTAGCTTCATCCAGCCACACCTTAGCCTCATTTGATACATAATCATAAATCTGATCATGAACCCATTTATGATACGCATTTATCCTATCTATCTCACTATCAGATAGATATCTGACATCTATAAGGCGCTTTTCATAAGGGACAACAGACAAAGTCTCAAAAGAATAGAACTGGCCGAACTCTGTCTTTACATCGTTCTGCACTGCAACCAGATTCTCAATCCTTATTCCATGGCGCCCCTCTTTATAAAGTCCTGGCTCATCTGATATGACCATGCCTGGGAGAAGAGGCACATCTATGAGCTTTGATGATATCCTCATTGGTCCTTCGTGCACATTCAGCCTGCAGCCGACACCATGTCCGGTTCCATGGAAATAGGACATTCCAGCCTGCCATAGGAACTGCTTTGCAAGAACATCAAGCTGAACACCGGTAGTACCAGCAATGAAGCGCTGGCTTGCGAGTGCCAGATGGCCTTTCAGGACAAGCGTATAGTCCCTTTTCTCTTCTTCTGTAGCCTCTATGCCGAAAAGAAGCGTCCTGGTAAGATCTGTCATCCCGAACTCAAACTGGGATCCTGTATCAAGGACAAGGAGGCCTTCTTCTGCTATTGCCTTGTTTGATTTCTCATCAGCACTGTAATGGCACATTGCCCCGTGCTCTCTGAATCCGGATATAGGAGCGAAAGAAGGACCAAGATATCCTTCCATCTTCTCGCGCTCCTCCTCAAATCTTCTTGAGATCTCAATCTCTGAGTATCTGCCTGCAGGATTCAGTTTTGCCATGAAATTCGCAAAGGCAATACCATCTAGGAAATGCGATCTCCTCATTCCTTCAAGTTCTGCAGGGTTCTTTCTTGCCTTGAGGTCTGTTGATATATCCCTTCCCCTGATATTCCTAGGCTTATCTACAAAAGAGGCAAATATATAATTTACCTTATCAGGATTGAAATAGCCTACACCATGCTTCGTAAGGCTCTCTATATCATTGAAAATAGAACTATAATCACGCAGTTCAAAAGACTCCTCGGCCTTCTTTCTCACATCAGAGGAAAATCGCTTTGGAGAAGTATAAAGGATGGCCTCAGTCAACGAAATAAAAGCATAAGAATAGAAAACAGGGTTATATGGAATATCGTTAGCACGTAAGTTAGTAATCCATGCTATATCATCAATTGATGTGATGAGTGTCCATTTTGCCTTCTTCTCCCTCAGCTTAAGCCTTATAAGTGAAATCTTCGCTGAAGCTGTGAATCCAGCATACTCATCCTTCATCTCTACGCATTCTGTCTCAGGAACAGCAGGCCTTGCCTTCCATATCCTATCGAGAAGATCATCTGTTGCAGCAACATTTATCCTATTATGCTTAAGTTCCTTCTTCAGGCTGCTGAACTCTGTTATTGATATGCTGTTCGAATCAATGCCAAGTGTTTTACCTTTTTCGAGGTTTTCTGCTAACCACTCATTCGGACCTGGGAATCCTGGGGTATCCAGTTTAAGCATCCTGAATTCAGTTCCCTTTATCTCTTCCTCTGCCTGAATGAAATATCTGGAATCAACCCATAGCAGAGCTTCAGATTCAGTAACAATCACAGTACCAGCAGATCCTGTGAATCCTGATATGAATGCTCTAGTCCGCCATCTTGGTGCTACATATTCACTCTGATGAGGATCTGTTCCTGTAATAAGATAGGCATCAATACATGCCTTCTTCATCTCTCTTCTAAGATCTCTTAACCGTTCGTCTATCATCTTTATTCCTTATAACACTGAATGCTATCGCCATTACAATCCCAGCTATTATCATCAAAGCACAGAAACACTGCCCTTTTGATATATTGAGAAACGACTGGAATAATGCGATGTTATTGCTTTCCTTTCCAAGCGCTATCACATATCCTATATCAGTATCGGGCTGCCTGAAATACTCAATAATGAATCTTATCACACCATAGAATATGAAATATGAGGACATCACACATCCAGGAAAGAGATTCTTCTTGTATTTCAATGGTCTGATAACCAGGAAAAGAAGCACAAAAAGAAGGATCCCCTCACCGAATAGCTCATACAGCTGAGATGGATGCCTAGGAAGATTCAGATACTCGCCGTATTTATATCCAATTGCAAGCTTATCTGCTATTTCCCTGACCCATAGATGGCTTGTTGAAAAATACGGAGCATCAGGGAAAATCATTCCAAAAGCTGATGTTGTGACTCTTCCATATAGCTCACCATTAATGAAATTACCCAGGCGTCCGAATGCATATCCGGCAGGAATTGCTGCTGCCAGATAATCAGCAACAGAAAGGAAGCTATAGCCTTTTTTCCTGCAGAATGCAAACACAGCAAGAACCAATCCGATAACACCGCCATGGTAGCTCATCCCAGGAAGCCCTACAAAATGCTTTCCTTCAAACGGCCAGAAGATCATCCATGGATGTGTCAGATAGTAAAGTGCATCATTATAGAACAGGCATGATCCTATGCGGGCTCCGACAAGAAGCCCTACAATTCCCCAGAAAAACAGATCCTGGACAGACTCTCTATCCATCTCTATCTGCTTGTCATTCCTTATCTGGAACCTAAACAGAATATATGCAAAGGCAAACGCAATAATATACATGACAGCATACCATCGGATAGGAAGACCTTTAATCACATAAGGAGAAATCCAGGATGGGAAACTTACATATAGAAACATAGACAGAGTGTACTACCATGAGACCTTTAAAGCAATTATCATGGTTATTCATATCAATTACATATTTTTATTGCTATTATCTAGAGTATGAGAAAAATACTTTCTGCAGTGATGATATTACTCATATCATCAGTTCTTTCTGCTGGTGCTGTACAGGAAAGATACACGCCGGCATCAGGCATGACTAAAGAGAATCCTTCTATTGAGGAATCCCAGAATAATGAAGATGTCTCAATTTCAGAAATGCTATATAGCCTTGGCAACCTCTATACATTCCTCGATCAGAATTATCTCTGGGATATTGACAGCAGGGAGATGCAGATCAATCTTGTCAGATCCATGGTGAGCAGTCTTGGTGACGAGTATTCATACTACATAACACCTGAAGAAGCAGAGGATTTCAAGGAATCATCCCAGGGCGACTACGTAGGAATCGGCACATACCTTACAAAAATGAATCCGGATTACATAGACCCATCAGATCCGAGCACATATATGGTAACAATAACTTCTCCATTTCCTGGAGGACCTGCAGATAGGGCAGGCATACGGGCAAAGGACATGATAAGCCATGTGAACGGCGAGGATATATCAAAGCTTACAGCAACAGAAGCATCAAGAAGGATAAGAGGAAAGGAAGGAGAGGATATCACACTTACAATTCATCGGGGAGATGCTGTATTCGACATAACACTGAGGCCTGAGACAGTAACAACTCCTACAACATCAAAGACTATGCTATCTGATGATATAGGGTATCTGTTCATATCATCATTCACTTCCCATACTTATGACAATTTCAGCAAGGACATTGAATATCTTCTCTCAAACGGTGCAAAGAAGATAATAATTGATCTTAGGAACAATGGCGGAGGATATGTTGATGATTCACTGAATATCGCGAATTCGTTCCTGTCAGAAGGCAGAATACTGACTGCCCATTTCAGGAATACATCAAAAACAGTTTCATATGATGCAACATCATCGGTTCTTGTACCAGAGGATTATCCTGTGATCATACTTGTGAATGAAGGGACAGCTTCTGCTTCTGAGATCCTGACAGCAGCACTGAAGGAGAATGGAAGGGCAACTGTAATCGGATCTAAGACATATGGCAAAGGCGTAATGCAGAGTGAGATTCCATATCTTGGCGGCTACCTATGCATAGTGACATCAAGCTATACAACACCACTCGGTAATGATATACACAGAAAAGGAATCACCCCTGATATAATAATAGAGACAGAAGAGTACTCAGAAGATGACCTTAAGGCATATGAAAAATTCATGAAGGGAAATAGGATAAAAGAGTTCCAGGAAGAACATCCAGAGTATTCAAAAGAGAATATACTGAAATTTGCAGAAGAGAATTCCGACAGCGGTGTTCCAGAATCACTGTTATGCCTGCTGATGAGAAATGAATACATATATGCACTTGATTATGACAAACGCCCTATAGCTGATCCGGAATTCGATACCGCTCTTAAGAGAGCCATTGAGGAGATCTCAGAATGAGGGTATTCCTGCTTGATTCAACCCCTGATAGCTCCATGCTTTACTCTCTTAAGGCAAAAGAGCGTAATTACCTATCAAAAGTCCTCAGATTAGCTCCGGGAACAGCATTCACAGCAAAAGACAGGAATGATTGTTTCTTTGAGGCAGTCATTCTGGATGATAGCACCCTTCAGCTAAAGCCTACAGACACACCGGAGACTACCCTTCTTGACTCGCTTTCCTCTTACAATGGACAGTTCTCGGAAATCAATGCATACATCTCAATGCTTAAGGGAAAGAAGAACGAGACAGTCGTAAGGGCTCTGACAGAAATCGGAGTCACTTCGATAACTCTCATGCAAACTGAATTCGTACAGGAAAGAATCTTCAGCCAGCATCAGGAAGAAAGACTGAGGACAATACTCAAAGAGGCTGTCCAGCAATCAGGAGGAAAAACACCTGAACTAAAAGGTCCCATTGGATTCAAAGAGGCCATCGACAGTGCAGAAGGAATCAAACTGATCCTTCATCAGAGCAGCAGAACGCGTACTACAGATCTGTTTGAAGCCCTTGCCGGATGCAGCATTGGATCAGAGGTCTCATTATTCATAGGGCCAGAGGGAGGATTCAGCGACCTGGAATGCGATTATGCCGAGGAAAGCGGCGCTTTGCCAATACTTCTGAAGACAAATATACTGAGAGCAGAGACAGCAAGCATCTACGCTTCTGCTGTAGTCCAGTCAATTCTTCACCACTAATCTGCACTCAGCTAATTAATGGGAAAAATCCAATCAATGTCTTTGAATTACATCAGATGAATGAGAGACTTTATCTGCCAGGAATAATAAAAGCAAAGGGGACCTATTATTATCAACAGCAGATTAAGAACTTACAGCATTCCAAAAGGATGCTTTGAAATCATGCAGCCGGATATGATATCCAGTTCTGCAAGGCAATCAGACAACAATATCGTGATTATTGAAAGCAGGGAAAAGGAAGAAATCAACAGCATACTGGAATCCCTAGGGATAAGTCAGAGAGCTATATGCCTGCAAAGCGCTTATGAAAGCAGGATAGAAACTGTAAGACGTGGCAATACAGTATATGTAAAGCGTCTTGATGATAATCTTCTCAGCAGGGCAATCGATATGCTGATAAAAGACGGACTGAAGAGAAAAGAACTGCTAGCGGGAAGCTCAAAGCAGCTTCAGGATATCAGGAAGAGGATTATATCATTCGCTAAGTCTGATGAGCCTGTCTACATATATGGAGAGACAGGTACAGGAAAGAACAGAGCAGCGGAAATGCTTCACTCCTGCTCTGGAAGGAAAAAGGCGATGGTTTATGAGAACTGTGCAAACCTTCAGAGCTCATTGAAGACAAGCAGGCTATTCGGACATATAAAAGGATCATTCACAGGGGCATCATGCTCAAGAAAGGGACTATTCGGAATGGCAGATGGAACAGATATATTCCTTGATGAGATTGAGACTCTTGACCTGGAGACACAGGCACAGCTTCTCGATGTCCTGGATTCCGGCTGCTATAAAGCAGTAGGCTCTGATAAGCAGTCACATTCATCATTCAGGCTCATAACAGCAAGCAATGAGAATATAGAAAAGCTCACAGAAAATGGGAAGATAAGAAAGGATCTTCTTTTCAGGATAAACTCTCTTTATATAGAGATTCCACCGCTAAAGGAGCATATGGAAGACATCCCAGAGATAATCGATGAATATGAATTCGAAAAAGGCATAATATCAAACCGTTTTTCGGATTTTGATATTCTAAGAGAAATGGACTTTCCCGGAAATGTCAGACAGATGTTCTCTTATATCAGGAATTACCAGATTATGAAGGACTCTGGATATAAGAAGGCAGACCACTAGATATGATTGTTAATTTATATGATATTTCTCTTTGATAAACCTTTTATATACAGCTAATTAAAAAAATGTGAAAAATCATAAACCATTGTGAAAAAAATGTGGAAAAATAAGCACCGGATTTGTTTTTCCACATTTTTATTTTCTATAAAAACTATATGAAAAAACTATATGAACAATAAAATAAAAACCACCTAAATTATAAATTAATTTATTATGATATAAAAAATTAACTATCACATAACAACATTAGTTCAAAAGCCATCAGACTATGACCTGAAATGCTTTTTCCACTATTTGGAAACATGTTGTGGAAAAATGTGAAAAAATTGGGAAAAATCCACATATAGTGTTTGAGGTTATTATTGTTCATAGTTTTCCTTAACGCTATAATCAGGATATGCCATCCGTATACAGTATAGGAAACCCATTGATTGATTATCTCTGCTATGTCACTGATGAAGATCTGAGAAACCTAGATCTCAGCAAAGGGACAATGCTTCTTATTGATGCAGATAAAAGAGCTGAGATCATTGATTATACCAGAAAAAGGGAAATATCATATTCCTGTGGAGGAAGCGCTCCTAATACAGCAATAACTCTAAGCCTGCTTGGAATAAGCACTACACTCGCAGGCGGAGTAGGGAATGATGAGCATGGCAGGATGTATAAGGATAAGCTCACTGAAACAGGTGTCACTGATCAGACAGTATTCAAGGATGCTGTAACAGGAACTTCAATAATTCTCCTTACTGAAGATAAAGAACGGACAATGAATACTTTCCTAGGTGCCAATAGACTGTTCTCTGAAAACGATATTGCAGAAGAAAGCATAAAAAAAGCGGATATATTCTACTTCACAGGCTATATGTGGGACACGGAAAGCCAGCAGAAAGCCACAAGGAAAGTACTTAATCTATGCAGACAATACGGAAAGAAGATAGCATTCGATCTTGCTGACCCATTTGCTGTTGGAAGATACAGGGATACATTTCTGAAGCTGATTTCAGAATACTGTGATATTGTATTCGCAAATAATGAGGAAGCCAGATTCCTTCTTGATAACTATGATACATATGAGTGCTGCCGTTCACTTGGCAGAATATGTCCTATTGCCATAGTGAAGAATGGCAAAAAAGGAAGCGTTATCTCTGACAATGGGAATATGCATGAGATACCGCTTTATGGGACATCGCATCCTGTTGACACAACAGGCGCTGGTGATAATTATGCAGCTGGATTCCTTTATGGATATCTGAATGGTTATGGAACTGATGTCTCAGGAAAGATCGCATCTTATCTCGCTGGTGAGATAATAAACCAGCTAGGAGCTCAGTTTAAGGCAGAAAAGATACCATCAATGAAGAATTATATTGATGAAAATATCCTGAAATAGCCATGAAGTCACTAAAAAAGCCCATTGCAGAGGCAATAGGCTTTCTTCCCGCAGCTCTTTCAATCAATAATTCTTAGCCGCAATCTCAAAATATGACTGAGGATGAGCGCATACAGGACATACCTCAGGAGCCTTCTTTCCGATTACGATATGACCACAGTTTCTGCATTTCCAGATCTGCTCGCCATCCCTTGAGAAAACAAGACCATCCTCCACATTCTTCAGAAGTGCAAGATATCTTGCTTCATGCTCAGCCTCGATTTTAGCCACTCCTCTGAACTGAGCGGCAATCTTTGTGAATCCTTCCTCTTCAGCTTCCTTTGCGAATGTTGCATACATATCTGTCCATTCGTAATTCTCCCCTGCAGCTGCTTCCTTAAGATTCTCAGATGTTGATCTGATATCTCCACCTTCAAGATACTTAAACCAGAGCTTAGCATGCTCTTTTTCATTTTCTGCTGTCTCAAGGAAAATAGCAGCAATCTGCTCATAGCCTTCCTTCTTAGCCTTAGAAGCAAAATAAGTATACTTATTCCTTGCCTGGCTCTCTCCAGCAAAAGCTGTCATAAGATTCTTTTCTGTCTTTGATCCCTTAAGCTCCATTTCTGTTCTCCTTTTCCATGCATTTACTGCAAAGTCCTTTGAATAATATCTCATGGGATATGATAGTGAATCCATCCTCTTCAGCAATGGCATTGCTATCTATCCTATTCTCTCCTGGCACATCGACATCTATGAAACGGCCACAGGACACACACACCGCATGAGAATGCATCGATACGTTCCTATCATACAGAACCTCATCCTTACCGCTTGCCTCAAGCTTCCTTATGACATTCTCATCAGACAGTATCTGCAGATTCCTATATACAGTTGCCTTTGAAACAGATGGATTATCCTTATGGACTAACTCGTAGACGTTATCAGCAGAAGGATGACCCATGTACTGCCGCATTGCATTCAAAACAAGTTCCTTCTGCTTAGTATTACGCCTTATCATAGTAACCCTTATTGATAATTATTATTAATAATATAATATAAATAAACCAGGCTGTCAAATATGCATGATTATTGCCAGACAGGAATTAATATAAGGTTATTTTGACTCTTTAAAAGGAATTATCCTTACCTGCTTATATAGTCCATCTCCTTCGCTCTTTGTCTCGACACCATCAAAATCATTAAGTGCTGTATGTACAAGGCGCCTTTCAAAAGGATTCATCGGTTCAAGCAGCCTTGACTTACCTGTCCTCTTAACAAATTCTGCGCTCTTATAAGCTGAGCGTATTATCTGCTCTTCATGCCTCATTCTGTAATTCTCACTGTCAACGACAATCTTGAGATCTGGATCAAGATTTCCAGCATAGACATTTGCAAGAAGCTGAATTGCATCAAGATTCTTTCCTTTCCGTCCAATGAGTATAGAGCTGTCTTCAGACTCAATTGTTATTCCGACCTTGCTTTCCCTTCTGAAATTTATTGTGCTTTTACCCTTATACCCCATCTTCTCTATCAGGGTATCGATGAAAAGAAGGACCTTTTTCTCATTATCATTCTCTGCATCAAGAGACTGTGATGAAGGAGCATAATCTGTAATCTCCTCATCTGGGGAATCATCTGCATCACCATAGTAAACACGGATCTTCACATATGGCTTCTTGAATAATCCCTTCTTGGTGTTTTCAATGATCTCTATATTGAAATCCTTTCCATCAAGGCTTAGTTCATCTATTGCTTTAGCTCTTGCTTCTTCTTCAGTCTTACCTTCAAAATCGCGATACATATTATATATTCACCTCTTATTTTCTTTTCTTCTTAGCTGCTTTCTTAGCTTTCTTCTCTTCATCCTTTGCCTTGATTTCATCACGGTACTTACTGCCCTTTTTCTTATTGACAATAAGCTGCTGAGCAATCGATATGGCATTAGTGACTGTCCAGTATACAAGGAGTCCTGATGGAGCATTATACATAATAAAGAAGAATATTATAGGCATTCCATATGTCATGAAAGACATCATTCCCTGCTGCTGTGAATTAGCCGATCCGCTCTGTGTTATCTTCATAGAGAAGATCATGGATACAGTATATATAATAGGAAGAAGGTGTATCTGGCTTCCGAGAAGCGGTATATTGAATGGAAGGACAGCAACTGTATCCGGAACCGATAGATCCGGAATCCAGTTAGGAATGAACATTGCTCCTCTTAACTCGAAGTTCTTATTAAGAAGACCATACAATGCAATGAATATAGGGAACTGTATGAGCATAGGAAGACATGATCCCATAGGATTGATGCCTTCTTCCTTATACAGCTTTGCAATTGCAGCATTCTGGGCTTCAGGATTATCTGCATAGCGTACCTTTATTTCTTCCATCTTTGGAGTAAGCGCACTCATCTTGGCTGTAGAATCCATTCCCTTCTTGCTTATTGGCTGAAGCAGAAGCTTAACCATTACAGTGAGAAGAATTATTGCAACACCATAGTTTCTGCATACCTTATAGAATATATCGAGGAAGAACTTGAGAATTGACTCAAGCCAGCTTAACCAGCTTACATCCAGAGCCTTCTTGAGATTATGGTTCTCAAGTCCGAAAATATTATCAGCACTTCTGTCATATATCCTCAGATTCTTTGCAAGCTGAGGACCTACATAGAAAGAATAGACATCTGTGACTGAAGAAGCAGAGGATACAGTCCTTGTAAGATAAACAGTATCCTTCTGTGATGGAATACCATCAGAAGAAGTCTCTGAAGCGCTTACTCCGGATATTATTCCATCTGTTTCTGGAATAAGGAGCATAGCAAAGTACTTTCCAACAAGACCAATCCATTCAACATCATCTGTGGAACTGAATAATCCATTCCTGAATGATACAGCCTTCTTGCTACCCTTATCAGTTCTCTTCATATAGACTCTTCTATAGTCATAGTTCCTGCTTAGAGAACTGAAAGAAGGACCTACCTGAGGTCCTACTGATAGTGAGTACATGGATCCATCATAATTAAGAGGAATAGCAGAACCATCAGCAGACCTGATAGTGACTGCAAGCTGGATCATGTATTCATTGTTATCAGGAATAGCATACTTCTTCTCAACAGTGAAAGAAGAAGAGCCATCTTCAAGAACATAATCCCTGGTGAATGCTACCTGAGTTATTGTTCCTTTATTTGCTATCTCCTTCTTCTCAATAGAATAAGAGAAGGAATCATCAAGAGCCTGCTGCTTATTTCCAAGATACAGCATAAAAGGGTCTATATCACTATCGCTCTTGAAAACAAGCTCAGCTGGTTCACCATCTGCCTCGTGCTCTCTTGTCTTGATTGATGATATTGTAGCACCTACTGGATTGAACTCAATATCAAGACTCTCATTCTGTATTCTGAACGGCGATGAATCACCCGTATTTCCGGATGCCTTTGCCAGTGATGTTGTCACTTCACTGACTTCATTTACATCTGTGACAGCATCAGCTATCTCTGTCACTTCTGGATATTCAGGTGTGAAAAAAGTCGTCTGAATTGTCATTCCTACTGTTATGACTACTACAGACAGTACAATTGCAATGATAGTATTCCTATCCAATTTATTACTCCTAAAATCTGCTTATGCAGAATGAAAATAGGTCTATGTATTCTAGAAAGCTGGAATAGGAATATTGCTTGAAAAAAAGAAGAGTCTATTTCTGATTTGCCATGTCCAATAGTTCAATGAAACGGGACTCAAGCAAGGAAAAATCAGAAACCTTTCCAGGATACACTACTAAAGCAAAATCTTTTGATTCAGAAACCAGCATGCTATCAACTGTATGGCGACCCTCATAGCACCTGAAGACTTCTTTTGCTCTGCGTCTTACTTTATTGCGGTCAACAGCTCTTCCGAAATGTCTAACAGGAATAACAATGATACGATCAAAACCAAGATTGTTATTAATAGCAATTAATCGCATCTCCGAGCTTGAATATTTTCTTCCATGCTTGAAAATGCGATCAATTTCCTGCTTTTTTCTAATGATTTCAATCTTAGTAAGGCTTCTTCTCATCACTGACAGTGAGGCTGTATCTTCCTTTAGCTCTACGGCGAGCAAGTACCTTGCGGCCACCCTTTGTTGCCATTCTTGCGCGGAAACCGAACTTTCTAGTTCTCTTCATCTTACTTGGCTGGTAAGTTCTCTTGCCTTTATAACTCATGGTATTTCTCCAAAATCTCCGCTTTTTAGCGGGTAATTCAACTTTTTAAGACGCTAGCGTCCAGTTACAGAAGTCTAACAACTCTGAATAGTGTGGTCAAGTCCTTTTTGTTAAGGCTAATGATTTTATTTGAAGTTCTGGAAACTTTTCATTGTAATTCCGAAGTATCCTCTGCTTCTCCAGCATGAGCAATCCCTTAGCACTTGAAGAAGTAGTCTCTATATATAGTGTGCCATTCTTAAAAGAATGCAGATGAGTCACTGCAGCTAGAGATGGACCTGCTATCACTGGCCAGATTTTGTATAATTCAATATCATTTTTTCCAAATGACTTAAGTATTATCTCTATCTCATCAGATAGATTCTTGACTTCTATTTTCAATTAGGAATTCTCCTTTCTCCACCTTGTAGTAGATTGCATCTTCCTTTCTTTCAAAATAATTCTCAAATGGAAGGAATGTAAAGAAAGCCTGAGAATAATCATCAAGAAGGGAAATGAACCTTCCTCTCTTCTCTGGATCAAGCTCCAAAAGCACATCATCAATGAGAAGAATAGGCTTCCGGCCTGTCATCTGAGTGAAGTATCTTGCTTCTGATATCCTCATGATAAGAGAGCATAGCCTGAGCTGACCTGTTGAGCCTATCAGGGAGAAAGGCCCATCATCACTCATTATGACGAATTTATCCCTATGTATCCCGGAGGAAGTCGTCTGAAGCGACATATCCCTTTCTGAGGTACCATCAAGATATGAGATTATCTCATCTTCTGATCCTGAATTCTTCCATGAAGGCTGATAATCTATGCGTAGCTTATGATCAGTTTCGGATATAATCCTGAAAAGCTCCGGAAATATCCTGTTGAACTCATATACAGTACTGGTTCTTTCCCTCATTATCTCAAGGCCAAAATAAGACAGTCTTTCATTATAAAGAGATGCAAGTGAGTAATTCCCTGTCTTTATAGCAGCATTCCTCTGCAGCAGTACTCTTCTGTAATTTCTCAGATTATCAAAATAAAGAGGAGAATAAAGGCTCATCATCTGATCAAAGAACCTTCTCCTCATCTCAGGCTCTCCTTTTATAAAATCTATATCCTGATGGCAGAAAACAATGCATGGAAATGTGTATATTAATTCTTTTCTATCTTTTATTTCCTTATCATCAATGAAAATATGCCTTTTATTGTCCTTAAATACAACCTTTACTTTCTGCTTTCCGCATTCATCATCGGAAAAGGATGCTTCAATTCTGAAGCCATCACTTCCTATCTTGATGCATTCCCTGAGATTAGGTGTCCTGAACGAGTTACCATAACACAGTGTATAGACCGCTTCGAGTACATTTGTCTTTCCCTGCCCGTTTATTCCTGTAAGAACAATATCCTCTGCATCAGAATTCATCTCAGCAGAGGATATATTCCTGAAGTTATATAGATTTAAACTAGTGAATCTCATTAAACCTGCATAGGCATCAGGACAAACAGATAGTCTTTCTCTGGCTCAGGAAATACAGCCATAGCAGCAGAAGTGCTATTGAATGAGATCTTAAAGAATTCACTATCTATTTTCTTGATAGGAGTAAGAAGAAGGTTGAAGTTGAATGAGATCTTTGCTTCAGGTCCATCATATTCACACGGGATTATCTGCTTTGAATCTCCGAAATCAGCATTCTCACTTGAAAGCATCACACCATCCTTATTCAGGTCTATGAATATCCTCTTGGATTTTGCCTCTACTAGGACAGAAATAAGCGTGATGGCCTTTTCCATGTCATCTTTCTTCATTTTGCATTCATAAGTGAACGACTTAGGTATTACACGTTCATAGTTAGGATAATTACCGCTTATAAGTGATGAGTATATTATCCTCTTCCCAACATGCGCGAACACATTATCATTTGTGATTGCAATGGAGAATACACCTTCATCAGAAAGCACTGACTTAAGCTGCTGAAGGAATTTAGTAGGAATTATAGCTCCTTTGAAATCAGGTATTTCCTGCTCAAACTGCTTCTCAATAAAAGCAAGCCTTCTTCCATCTGTAGCAACCATCACAAGCTTATCGTCCTTCTTCTCTGTATATACTCCAGTGAGAAATGGCCTTGTTGTCTCTTCGCTTACAGCAAAAGCAGTCTTATCTATCATATCTGCAACTTCCTTCTGTGTAAGTGAGAAATAAGATGACTCAGATACTGTCAGAAGCTCTGGATACTTAGAAGCATCAGTTGCTTTTATATTTACATTTATATTGTTTATGGAATCAACAGGCCTTATCGTAAGCTTATTGTTCTCGCATGAGAATTCAAGGTCCACATCAGGTATGTTCTTAAGAACAGCTACAAGCTTATCACAGAATACAGTAGTGGAACCTGGAACTATTGTCTGTACTGGAATAGTTGAAATAAATCCCATTTTGCCATCTGTAGCCTTTATTGTGAGGATATCATTTGAGTTTTCGAATAAGACATTTGATGAGATAGAAAGTGAATTTCTCATTGAAGAGAAGTTTGTAGCGTATTCTATTTCCGGCTTTATTGAGCTGCATGCAATAACGAATTTCATGTAATGTCGCACTCCTTCTATTATATCTACTATATTACCATAAGTATTATGCTAGTAGTATTAGTAGTAATAGGAAAATTGTGGAAAACTGCAATAATTCCTTTTTGTATATGAATATGAGAAGTTGAATAAAATGTGGAAAAAATTTGCTGTTTTTAACATTTATTCAGATTCTCTTTTTTATTTTCCACAATCTCCTTTTTTTATTTAACAATTTATTCCTTTAAATTAACGCTTTTTAACAGGGTTTTACACATAAGATGTGAAAAAATCTATTTCCTGTTTTCTAGTTTGCTTTTTATATCTTCAACTGCTGTTTTTATTGACTCATCTACATCTATTGCAGAGGCAACAACATTATAAGAGTATCTTATTGATGTATGGTCCTTGCTTAGATAAGTACCTATGTCTGTCTGGGTGAAATCCCCGAATTCATAAGCTATATAGATTGCAATCTTCTTTGCGTTCTTCACGCTCTTGCCTCTTGAAGAGCCCTTTATCTCGGAAAGGGATATATTGAAGTAGCTTGCAGTTGCTCTGAAAATATCATCAATTGAATAATCAATATTCTTTATGACAGGATCTGCTATTATATTCTTCAGCTGCTCCTTTGCTATCTCTATAGTAGCAGGCTTTCCTATTAGCTTTGCAACCCCACTTACTGTGATCAATGCCCCCTCAAGGTCTCTTACATTGGTATTTACAGTCTCACATATGTAATTCAGGGTATCGTTTGGTATTGATAGATTGAGATCTTTTATCTTCTGCTTAGCTATTGCAACGCGCACTTCATATGTTGGCGGACGAAGATCGACATTGAATCCCTTAGTGAATCTTGTCCTGAGTCTCTCTGTTATATCAGTGAGCTCGGTGATAGGCCTATCGCATGTGAATACAATCTGCTTATTATTCTGATAAAGCTCATTAAATGTATGGAAGAGCTCTTCCTGCGTTGATTCCTTTTTCTGAAGAAAATGGATATCATCAATCAGAAGAACATCTACATTTCTGTATTTCTGCTTGAATTTATTGTTTTCAGGCTTGCCTATTACAGAGATGAATTCATTTGTGAATGCTTCAGCCGTAACATATATTACGCGTTTCTTCGGATCATTCTCATCTATATAGTTTCCTATTGCCTGCAGCAGATGAGTCTTTCCAAGTCCAACACCGCCGTATATGAGGCATGGATTATATGAAACGCCAGGATTCTGAGCTATTATCTTCGCTGCCTGGTAAGGGAGAATCGAGTTATCGCCGCTTATGAAGTTATCAAATGTGTATTTAGGATTCAGTGTATCGTTCTTGGATATTCTCACTGGATCACTGTGTTTTTCTGTTTTGCCTGCAGGGGCTTTCACTGGTGATGCTGAGTTCTTCCTTGATTCATCCACAACGAATTCTACGGTGACTTCAATGCCGCATTTCTCTGATAATGTATTTGAAATTGCTTCTTTCTGCTTCTTCACATTATCACGCATGAACGGAGATGAAACAGATAGGTAAATAATGCCGTTTTCCTCTTTTATCGGCTCGATATTATCCAGTGCCCTCTTGTAAGCAAGCGGCAATGTATCCTTTAATTGTGAGACCGTTTCCTGCCAGATTGATTCTAGATTTTCCATATAACTGACAATATTAATGCACCATTTGCAACAAAACAAGCATCTACGGGAAAATGACTCCTGCAGTATATTGTTCATTTAATATTAACCCCTTATAAGATATATAAATACTAAAATTGATTTAAGTGTTTACGTTCTTGAATTAAAATGATGGAAAATATATAATAAACAGAGGCTGTCCTGAGAGGATTAAAGCTTGCTTTAAGGGGACGGCGGCAAATCCAAAGTAGAAAGGTAAGGTATGGACGAAAAAGAAATTGGTATCAATTCTCCTGCGGTCTTTGATGAGGATATGTCGAGGAATGATAACCGTACAAAAGAAGAACATGCAGCTGAGATCAAAGCCAGCGAAGGTTATGATACAGTCACGGTTCTTGAAGGTCTAGCCCCGGTTAGACTGAGACCAGGTATGTATATTGGTTCTACTGGCATAGATGGTCTCCACCACCTTGTATATGAGGTAGTTGATAACTCTATAGACGAAGCTATGGCAGGATACTGCAACAGCATCAAAGTCACTCTCGAGAATGGTGAGTGGGATGATGAGCTTGGTATGTATAGAGAGATATGCACTATTGAGGATAATGGAAGAGGAATCCCTGTTAATCGCATGCCTGAACAGGATAATAAGAGCGCTCTTGAGATTGCGCTTACACATCTTCATGCAGGCGGAAAGTTCAATAAGAATGCGTATAAGGTATCCGGAGGACTGCATGGTGTAGGTGTTTCATGTGTTAATGCTCTTTCTATATGGCTTCAGGCTACTGTCCATAGAGCTCCTTATGTCTATAGGGAGACATTCAGAAGGGGAATTCCACAGGGCGATATCGAGGTTATCGGTGAAACTGATAGGACTGGTACGATAATATCATTCTCCCCTGACCTGAAGAACAATGAAATATCAGTTACAGAGAGCAATATCGGGTCAGTTGGAGTAATGGAGAAGAATTCCTTCAGCTATGAGACTCTTTCAGCAAGATTCAGAGAGCTTTCATATCTCAATAAGGGTATCACCATAATCATTGAGGATAAAAGGGATGAATCCAATATAAGAAAGGAGACTTTCCATGCTGAGGGCGGGCTTTCGAGCTTTGTCAGGTATCTCAATGAATATAAGACAGTGCTGTTCAATCCGATCTCATTCGAAAGCAATAAGAATGATGTATCTGTAGAGGTTGCACTGCAGTATAACGACAAATACGATGAGAAAGTCCTTACTTTCGTCAATAACATCAACACAAGAGAGGGCGGAACCCATTACTCCGGATTCAAAAGCGCACTATCCAGGACTCTTAACAATCAGCTCAAGAAAAGCGTTAAGTACATGAAGAAGTATGGTGAGTCGCTGGAGGCTTCAGATATAGCAGAGGGGCTTACGGCTATTGTATCGGTCAAGATCCCTAATCCTCAGTTTGAGGGACAGACGAAGATGAAGCTCGGCAATTCGAACGTGAAGGGAATAGTTGATTCTCTTGTCTATGAGAATCTGACGAACTACTTTGATGAGTTTCCTGCTGATATTGATAAGCTTCTTGATAAAGTCACGAGTGCTGCGCTTGGCCGTGTTGCTGCGCGTAAAGCACGGGATAACATAAGAAAGAAGAGTGATGGTGGCGGGCTTCCTGGAAAGCTTGCAGACTGTGCAAAGAAAGAGCCTTCTGAATGTGAGGTATTCATAGTCGAGGGTGATTCTGCTGGCGGATCTGCAAAATCCGGAAGAGACAGGGAATTCCAGGCTATCCTTCCTCTTTGGGGTAAGATGCTGAATGTTGAGAAGGCCCAGGAGGCTAAGGTCCTTAACAATGATAAGCTTGAGCCAGTGATCCAGACTATAGGGGCTGGGATAACAAGGTATAATCAGTCCTCATTTGATGAGGATGATGATGAGAAAAAGGGTGCAGGATCGGAAAAAACGTTCGATATTGATAAAGTCCGCTATCATAAGATCATCATTATGGCTGATGCTGATGTTGATGGATCACATATTAGAACTCTTCTGCTGACATTCTTCTATCGTTATATGAGGCCTATTATCGAGGCAGGATATGTA